>JAATGT010000254.1 GCA_015654525.1 Bacteroidales bacterium | reverse complement strand
TTTATTTAAATTATTATTTCTACATTTACTGCGTTTTTCACAGAGCATATTGTTAAACTTTTATTTCTATTTAAAAATGAATAACTATCAAAAATCCAGACTCAGCTCCAACAAGCAGATTGTGATTGAAGCTGAAAACAATGAAGCCGCAGTGGCTGTTATTCCAACCTTTGTAAAAGGCATTAAACAACTGAAAGTGATTAACAGTGAGATTGAAGATCTATCCGCTCTTCAAAGTCAGAATCTGACTGGAATTGTCGACGACAAGGACGATCTGCAAGAAGAAGTCACTGATTATGTACTTGAATTTTCGGGAGCTATACACTCCTACGCCGGACAACAGGGCAACAAAAGCCTGCAAGCACTCATTAACTTTACACCGACAAAGGTAGAACATCTCGATCGGCAAGAAATTATTGATGCAGGCACTACCGTGCTCAGCGAAGCACGCAAAATTCCTCCAATCGAACTAACCAACGAAGGAATTAGCCCCGATGAGATTACCCACTTCGACACTGTGCTTACCCAGCTGAAAGGGCACAGTAACACACGCAAAACAGCAGGGATAGATCAAAAAGACATCACTCGCCGCATTGCCGAACTTTTTGGCCAGGCTGCCGACATTAAGAAAAACACCCTCGACCGCCTGGTTATACAATTCCAACGCAAAGCACCGGAGTTTTACCACAAATACAAAACCGCAGCTACCGTAATATACAAACGCGGTGGCAAGAAAACAGATACAACGAACCCTGAAACAAAAGCATAAAACACCGAAACTTTCCCAATCCGGTCGACAGACGGATTGGGAAAGTTTTTATATATACACTGTTCATAAAGTGGAAATATGCGAGACTCAATGTTCGCATGTATTGGTGTTAGCAGCTATAATAAAAAAGAAAAAGAATGAAAGAATTGGCATTTCCCGAAAGGTTTGGACACATGGAGAAGGTTGACAACTTAGTGACAGGTTGGGATACCGTAAAACTTGCAATTAGACCTGAATGTAGAGACGACAGGAGTATTGACAAAGCTAAGACAGCGATTGAAGCAGGCCTTAACGATGCTGCAATTAACTACATTTGGAATGTCGCGATGTTTGATCTCCATAAAAAGATTATTGTCTATGGAGTAGACTATTTTTCAAGCGCTATAAATTGGGAAGGAAAACCTCTCAAGACAATGGAAGATTTAAGAGAAGTAAAAGACCACCAACTTATTTCAGGAGCATTTGCATTAGGTATTATACCAACTGAAGCTCATTTTTTTTTACAGCAATGTAGAGAAATCCGAAATAATTTTTCAACAGCTCACTCTCCATTGGGTGACATTGATCGACTTGAAACATTCAATTTCATTAAAAATTGCATAAAGTACGTTTTGACTTTTGATTTGCCAGCACCAGGTCTTCAAATTAAAGACTTGGTTGAAAGCTTGACACTCGAAAGACTCGAAAGCGTTGATGAATTGCAAGCGATTATAGAAAGTCAATCAACAAAAGTCCACGGACCTATTCTTCATAATCTATTTTCAAACTTTATCAAGCAAGACTGTGACCCAAAGCTAAAGCATAACATAAGATTACTCGCACCATATTTATGGGATATTGTTTCAGAAGAAGTGAAAAGTAATATTGCTGCTAAATTCGCTTCATTAAGAGATATTAAAGGGAAAGATGCCGCAAATGAAGCATTGGAATTTCTGAAAACGGTAAATGGAGTTGAGTATATTCCTGAATCCTTTAAAGAGATAATTTTCAAAAAGCATGCTCAGTTTTTAATTGATGCCCATAATGGTAGAGATAACTTTTACAATGAACCCGGATATGCAAGAGATTTGGCTTCACTTGGAAAGAATGTGCCTTTATCAGCTATTTACACATATGTGAAAGCTATATTATTATCTTATATTGGAAATGGATACGGAAATGCGAGAGCTGCACAAGAATATAATACTCAAATGATTTCTGACCTTTCACAAACAGGTGTTCGAACTCTATTCTCATTACTAAGTTCAGACTTTGATGTTATAAGAGAATTGACAAATTCTTTATGTGCACAAAGACTTTATGGAGTAATGGATTTGATTAAAGATAAAACGATGTTGCCTAAACAGAAAGACCTTTTTGACTTTATAACAACAAACAAACCAGCTAAAGTTCAAGGACTCTTCAATAATTTATATTGGAAACTCGTGAAATAGAAATTGCGGCTGCTAATACACGCTTGTTCATTGGCTCCCTGACCTGCATTTAGCAGTCTTTGCTCCCGCATTCACTTTGTCGTTTCACGACAGCGAATGCTCCAGCGAACCGCCAAATGCCCATAGCCTCGGTCGTCAGCGGTAATATTAAAAAAAATAAACAAAATAGAAACCTATGTCGACAATCCATTTTTTGAATGTGTTAGAAGGTGATTGTAATATCATTCAACACGATAGCAAACGAGTTACAGTAATAGATGTAAGTAATGCCTATAACGATTTTGATACAGCGGAAGAAATTGCGGTCAAAAAATCACAAATTAGAAAAGACATGTATGAAAGGACTCAAGTACCTTCAGACAAAAAAAATTACGGCCAAAAAAAATTGCCAGACAACCCGATATTATATTTGAAAAAATATAATATAAATTCAATTTTCAGATTTATTATTACTCATCCTGACATGGATCATCTTGATGGAATAAAAGATTTGTTTGATGAGTTTACAATAACTAATATCTGGGATACAAACAACACAAAAGAAATCTCCGACAAAGCTAATTCAGGAGGTTACAACATGGAGGATTGGAAGTTTTATAAAAAAATCAGGAATAGTAAAAGTGAAAGTCCCAAAAGACTAACCTATTATGCGAATAACGTTAACCAATACTACAGTGAAGATTATATAAAAATTCTTTGCCCAACACCTAAAATACTAAAGGAATGCAATGAGAAGGAGAACTGGAATGATTCTTCATATGTGATTCTATACACTCCACCAAAAAGCAATGGCGGTCACTGGAAAATAATTCTTGCTGGAGACAGCGAAGATATAACATGGGATTACATTCTCGAAAATTTTAAAGATGATGTAACGAATATAGATATTCTGTTTGCACCGCACCATGGTAGAAACTCAGGTAGAAACTTCGAATTCTTAAAAACATTAACCCCAACGGTTACACTATTTGGGAATGCAAGTTCTAAACATTTGGAATATAATTCATATAATAGCGAAGTCAAAATAACAAATAATCAAGCTGGATATGTCATTATGGATATTCAAGAGAATGTCATTGATTTATATGTAAAGAATTTAGAATTTGCACGAGATTTCAGACATAAAAGAGCATGGGGAGAACCAGTTAGAAGTGTTGAATTTGATGCATATCATTTAGTTTCATTAAAACCATAAATAAGATGAATTTTAAAGCTTACGATATTCTGTCTTCTCTTATCCCTGGATTTATTATGCTTATTGTCTTAATTCCTTTTCTTGGATTAGAGTATAAAAATGATTATGTAATTGGGTACACAGCTATTGCTTTTTTATTGGGGTATGTATTAAACACTCTTGGAAGTTGGTTGGAGGATTTTTATTATTTGACTTGGGGCGGTAAACCATCGGATAAACTTCTTGATGGAAAAAGTATTTGGAAAATTAAAATATATAATCATAGCTCTATTAAAGCTCATTTACAAACAAAAACTCAAAATGTAAATGCAAGTAATGATGAACTATTTTCTATTGCCTTGAGAATTGCTTTTTCGCAAAAAGACACACGTTTAGAAGACTTTAGCAATATTTACGCCTTTTCGAGAACAATGTTAACCTGTGTATTATTGAGTAGTATAATTTTAATAACAAATTATTATGACGACTGGAAAGTATATCTCTCAATTT
>JAATGT010000257.1 GCA_015654525.1 Bacteroidales bacterium | reverse complement strand
ATGGACGAACTATTTGATAAAGTAAGTGGTGATATTAAAACTGCTATGTTGGCCCGTGACAAAGTAGCTTTGGAAGCATTGCGCGGTATAAAAAAAGAATTTTTGGAAGCTAAAACTGCTAAAGGCGGCGATGGACATTTGCCTGAAGATGTAGCCGTGAAAATTCTTCAGAAAATGGTGAAACAACGCAAAGAATCGGCTCAGATTTATACTGAACAGAGTAGACCAGAGTTAGCCGAAAATGAATTGGCCGAAGCGGCTGTCATTGAAAAGTACCTGCCTGCTCAAATGAGTGATGCCGAACTTGAAGCTGCCGTAACTGCCGTTATAGCCCAAGTCGGTGCAACCGGTCCACAGGATATGGGAAAGGTAATGGGAGTGGCCAGTAAGCAACTTGCCGGAAAAACCGAAGGACGCCTGATTTCTGAAAAAGTAAAGGCACTGTTGGCAAAATAATAAAGACTTTAGTACAAAGTTGTTTTTACAGTATAAGTTCCTGCATTTCAATCGGAAATGTAGGAACTTTTGTTTACCTGGATTGTGTTCGAAAAATGCGATGGCAAGAGGTTGTTCGTTTATCGGACAGCTTTCATCTGTTTTTATTGTTGTTTTTCTCTTTGTTGGGCTACAAAGATTATGATTTAGCTTAAATTATGTTCTTGCCGGTAACAATAAAGCAATCTGATTGCTAATAGGCTCTTTTAGTTTAAGTGATTTACTAGAGATAGATAACTATTTCTTAGAAAAAAAGAATGATTAAAAATTGTCTCCTCAAAATAGATTGTACAAATGCCGAATGAGTTATCTTTGCAGTATGTTTATGGGAGTCAACAATAGATCATGCTGTATTTAAGATGAACAAACTTTTGATTATAGACGACGAGAATCAGATCCGTAAATTACTATCGCGCCTGATGGAGCTCGAAGGTTACGAAGTTTTGCAGGCGGCCGACTGTCGATCTGGGCTCAAGCAAGTGGAGGTTAACGCTCCGAATGTGGTACTGTGTGATGTCCGTTTGCCCGATGGGAATGGAGTGGATTTGATAGAGAGGATTAAAAAAAATAGTCCGCTCTCTGAAATTATTATGCTTACGGCTCATGGAAATATAGCCGATGGTGTTCAGGCAATTAAAAATGGAGCTTTCGATTATATAACTAAAGGCGACGATAACAATAAAATTATTCCACTCATTAGTCGTGCCATGGAAAAGGCATTGATGAATAATCGTTTGAAACAGCTCGAAGAGCAAGTTGGGAATAAATACTCATTCGATAGTATTTTAGGCAATAGTAAACAGATAAAAGAAGCCGTTTCGCTGGCTAAGAAAGTAGCTGCTACCGATATTCCCGTGTTACTTACAGGTGAAACCGGAACGGGTAAGGAGGTTTTTGCACAAGCCATTCATGTGGCAGGTATCCGAAAAAACAAGTCTTTTGTGGCTGTAAACTGCTCGGCTTTTAGCAAAGAGTTATTGGCAAGCGAAATGTTTGGTCATAAAGCAGGATCGTTTACTGGCGCTACCAAAGATAAAAAAGGATTGTTCGAAGAAGCTAATCATGGCACCATTTTTTTAGATGAAATTGGTGAAATGGAGTTTGAACTTCAAGCTAAGCTGCTACGGATACTTGAGACCGGAGAGTTTCTGAAAATCGGCGACACCAAACCGACTAAAGTAGACGTGCGCATCATTGCTGCTACCAACCGAAACCTTCAAAAAGAAATTGAAGAAAACCGTTTTCGTGAGGATCTGTTTTACCGGCTCTCGGTGTTTCAGATTCATTTACCAGCTTTGCGTGAACGGACGGAAGATATAAAAGCGCTTGCCAACTACTTTATTGCGACCTACGCCGCTAAGTTGGTACGAAGAGTTCGCCACATCAGTCCAGAATATATGAATGCGTTGACGCGGCATGTCTGGCGCGGAAATATCCGGGAGCTCCGAAATGTCATTGAACGCAGTCTTATTGTTTGCAGCGACGAGTCACTTACGTTGGAAGATTTACCAATTGAAATTTTAAACGATCAGTTGGATGAGATTACTGCAAAAAACAGTTCCGACTTAGAACTGTCGGTCATGGAACGACGCCATATTTGCCGGGTACTTCAGTTTACCAAGGGTAATAAAACCGAAACTGCCCGTTTACTCAAAATAGGTCTGACTACTCTTTATCGAAAAATAGAGGAATATAAACTCTAAGACTCCGAACTATAAAACTTATTTACCCTACCATATCAGTAAGCAACCCTTCCAATTTGGAAGGGTTTTCTTTTTTTCTTTTTTCTCTCTTGTATGATTAATTTGCTGAAAATAAAACTATATACTGAAAATTTTCTTTTTTGGTATAGATTTAGCTAAGCACGTTTGCGGATTTTGAAGAATTGCTGCTGTTTACATAAAGCAAAACGCAGATTCAATGATTCCACAAGTGAAAAGGTATAGAAACAGGGTAACTTAAAATTAAAAAGAATGACAGAAGAAAAGAATTATTTACAGGGCGTAAAAAAGAAAATTATCGGAAAACCACTCGATCTCTCCGATAGCCGCACATTTAGTCATATTTCATTAATAGTTTTCTTTGCTTGGGTTGGCTTAGGATCTGATGCTTTGTCTTCTTCTTGTTATGGTCCCGAAGAGATTTATAAAAATCTGTCTATTCACACAAATCTATCGCTTATTGTTGGCTTACTTACAGCTTTCACCATATTTATTATTAGTACCAGTTATTCACAAATTATACGTTTGTTCCCCCATGGTGGTGGTGGTTATCTGGTTGCAAGTCGGTTAATCTCACCAAAAGTTGGTATGATTTCGGGTTGCGCTTTGCTTATTGATTATGTATTGACCATTTCTATATCCATTTCCAGTGGTGCTGATGCTGTTTTTAGCTTCTTGCCTATTCAATTTCACGAATACAAAGTTTTCTTTGCCGTTTTTATTCTGATCATCCTTACTGTTTTGAATCTGAGAGGTGTCAAAGAATCCGTTGCTTTTCTAACTCCGATATTTGTAATTTTTGTTTTGTCGCATATCTTTCTTATTGTATATGCGTTCACGACTCATGTGCCCGAAATGAAAACGGTTGCTACTCAAACGACCTCTGAATTCTCAAGTACGGTTTCGCAGCTTGGAATTTTCGGAACTATATTTCTTATTATGAAAGCATATAGCATGGGTGCTGGAACATACACGGGTATTGAAGCTGTAAGTAACGGGATTCCTAATTTGAGAGAACCGCGTGTGAAAACGGCTATCAAAACTATGCGTTTGCTTGCTTTATCGTTGTCGCTTGCTGTTGTTGGTCTTGTTATTTCATACTTTCTCTTTAATGTTCATATGGTTCCCGGTAAAACATTAAATGCCGTTTTAATAGGTAATGCTATTTCTACCTGGAACCCATTCGTAGGTCAGACATTCCTCTATGTAACGCTCATTTCGGAAGCTGCACTTCTTTTTGTGGCTGCTCAGACCGGTTATCTTGATGGTCCGAGGGTTATGGCCAATATGGCTCATGATTATTGGCTACCTCGCCGTTTTACATTGCTAAGCGATCGTTTGGTCTCGCAAAATGGTATTTTGCTTATGGGTGCAGCCGCGTTTTTTGTTATCTGGTTGTCAAAAGGTTCAGTAGCATTTTTGGTGGTTCTATACAGTATAAATGTATTTATCACTTTTACATTTTCTCAATTCGGAATGGTGAAACATTGGTTTCAGGTTAGAAAAACAGAAAAAAAATGGTTTCGTAAGTTATTAATCAATGGAATCGGATTATTGTTGACAACTTTTATTCTAATTACAGTTGTTGTTATTAAATTTGAAGAAGGGGGCTGGATAACAATTGTAATAACCAGCTTATTAGTTACACTTTCGCTCTACATTAAGAAACACTACAATCAAATAGGTAAAGAAATTGGAAACATACAAGGTGTTATGAATTCGAAAATGCCGGAATTGGTTACTGCATTGAAAAGTAAAATGAAGCAGGTGAAATTAGATAAAGAGATTGAAAATACCGATTCTACTGCAGTTATTTTAGTAAATGGCTATTCGGCTGTTGGGCTTTATTCTCTGTTTTATTTATTGAATACTTTCCACAATACATATAAGAACTTTGTATTTGTTAGTGTCGGTGTGGTAGATTCCGGTAGTTTTAATAGTAGTGAAGAGCTGGAAAGACTGAAAGAAAGTATGGATGTAAACCTCACTAAATACACTGATCTGATTAAAGAATTAGGATGTAATGCCGAATATCGATACAGCGTAGGAACCGATGTATCGGAAGAAGTTGTGAAAATAGTACCGGAGATCCTTGAAAAATATCCGAATTCAACCTTTATCGGAGGACAGCTTATCATTCGCGGAATGTATCGGATTTCACGTGTATTGCACAACTTTACTATTTTCTCTATTCAACGCAGATTGTACAAGCACGGGCTCACTACTGTTATTATCCCCATTTCGTTGCAAAAGGTAAAAGAGGCAACAGCAATTTAATTCAATCGTTTTCGCAATTTGAAATGAGGGAAAGACGGAAACGAAGTGAGGTAATACTCAATCTCATAAAACAAAACCCTTTCATATCTGGAAGGGTTTTGTTTTTTAATGCTGGATATTGCATGTCTGCGTTATATTGTATCAGTCATTTGAAATAATGACAGAGTAGCGGATTTCCATAAATTTAATTATCTTAGCTGTCAATAATAAAGTATTAAATCTGTGAATATGTATACTAAAACAAAGCTTAATCTGGGCATCGGTATTCTTGT
>JAATGT010000111.1 GCA_015654525.1 Bacteroidales bacterium | reverse complement strand
TAGGTCACATAGTAAAAGTATCTGACGATACTTTTGCTTAGTCTGAAATTATCCCGGTACCCGGGATAATACTTATGTGTTCTTAGTCTTGTCCAAACTAAAGAAAAGACTATTATGAATAATACCTTAATTTATTTTAGTGGACACTAGTGAAAAACCATAGCAATAATAATTATCATTTACTTAAGTAAGCAATAATATTTAATGACCTGTTTTTTTATAACCAATATTCAGATTAGATCTTGTAACTCGTAACTATTTGCTCGTAACTATATTTTCAAGTAACAATTAAAAATAATGCTTTATGAAGAAAATCAATTCTGTGAATTTTCAACCTTTCAAAAACAACGAACATGGTCAGTTTCACAAAGTAATCAGAGATGCACTTTTAGCCACTCCGGCTGTGAATACCGTTGTTATCAAGTTTTCTCAATCGTATGTAGATGCTATTACGGCCGAACTTATGGCTATTGATGTGGAACAAGGTAGTCAGCATACCGGACCCATTGAGGATTCTGATTTGTTTCGCGACCGACTCTATCGCTCGTTTGTGCTGCAGATCCATTCCGGTTTGTTGAGTTTTGACCCGGCTGTGCAAGAAGCTGCCAATCGTATTTTACGAATCGTTAATCAGGTAGGTGATATGCGCAGGCAGCCTTACAATCAAGAGAGTGAAACCCTAGCCAGCCTGATAAATCAGCTTGAGAACAATTATACTGCCGATATTAAATTATGTAATTCGGAACTACATTTATCAAAACTAAAAGAAGCAAATAACTCGTTTATAACCAATTTTGGCACCCGGTCTACCGAAGCTTCGCTTCGCATTAGCGGCGATGTACGCATAGCACGCGCGGTTACTGATCCTATTTTTAAAAATATATGCAGTGTAATCAACGCTATGGTTTTATTGAACGGTGAAGAGTTGTTCAGCACTTTTATTGATAAAGTAAACTATGAGATAGACTATTATACAAATACTATCAATAAGCGAAGCAGCTCCGGCAAAGATGATGAAGAAGAAAAGGACAACAAAGACAATCCTGTTACTCCGTCATAAATAACTCTTGTTTTTTGCCTTTTGATAGTCTCACCTTGCGAGTGAGACTATCGTTTTTATACCTGATACTCTGTTACGATGAATAAACCAATCACACACGATCAGAAAGTGATCGATGCTCACCGTCGGAACGAATACCTGTTTCGTGTCCGTAAATTACTTTGTGAAATGGGCATTGGCTCCGTTTTTCCTAAGTTTTCACCGGCATTTCTTGAACTTTTTTATACATGCAGGGGTCAGTTTCTGAATCTGAAAGCCGCCGAAGAATGTCCACTGACATCCAAAGAGCTAAAATCAATTCAGGCATCGATGTACGATTGGTGCAGAGATTCCCTAGTGCCTATTGAGGGAACAAATTACCAAATGCGGATTATCGACTTTTATGAAATTTGGCAGCCCTTGATGTTTTTAATCAATGTATCAAATAATTCTGACCACAAAAAAACCTATGCCAAATATCATCAAGCCCCTGAAGTCTATGAAACATTCGGTACTCTTAGCGATTTGTATGACGATATTTTTCAAAATTCACAGGATTCGGCCGCAAGCAAACTGAAAGAGTTGATACATTTTCTTTCGTTTATGTGCAGCAGCGTGGAGCGCAACCTGTATTGGATGAATGTTTTGGACGAAAATTTTGAACCGGATGGGCGAATGCGACGAACCATTATTTTACATGTTGTAAAGTCGCAGAGCATCAATTTTGTATTCGAAAAAGCATCCCGTCCTGCTTTTCGGGTAGGCTTTCCCAACGTCAACGAAGGCATTAGTTGGGCGCAAATTGCTCCGGCTGCGTGGGGAAGTAATGAAGAAGACGCCGACAAAAAACTGGATGTGTATATTCAGTCGCATGCGCTGATACGTATGCGCGAACGTATCGACGGGTTGTCCGAACCGATGTGTGTCCTGAATCTCAATCAGTCTATCAATGTGGATCCTGTGGTGACGGTTCGCGAGGATAAGGATTTACTGATTGAATACCGCATCGACGGGCTCAAGATAGGCTATGTGGTGGCCACGCGGCAAAAAGATATTTTGGTGATTCGCACCTTTCTGTTTATAACCTTTAGCGGTACGCCCGAAGGACTAAAGCTTTCGAAAATTACCGGACTCAACATGTTCGACAAGAAATACCTGGCCATCGACAAGCTCAGCACCTTTATGAAAGCCGATATCCGTGAGAATCCCGTGCTGGCCGATCTGTTTACCAGGGCCGGTTGTGGCGACCTGTTTCAGACAGACAGAATCATGAATTATGTAAATACCAAAAATGAATCTTCGTTTTCATCGGACTTGTTGATTAAATACATGAATCTGCTCAATTATAAAATCAAACCAAAACCACCTGTATTAAAGAAAAAACCGAAAAGTATAGCAGAACCCGTGCCTGCACCGGAACTTGCACCGAAACAAAAAATATCTTTCAAATATAGGGTAGTGTTTAATTTAGTTGGAATTGTTTTGTTAGTCCCCTACCTTATTTATGTAGCATTAAGATTTTTATTCAAACGTTGTGTCAACAAAAGCACTAAGAAAACGAATTTATATACCTTTTTTCTGTAATTTTGTGCCTGAATTTTTAAATCCTTATCATTATGAACATAACCGACCGTTTTTTGAAGTATGTCAGTTTCACTACCACTTCTGACGAAAATACCAATATGACTCCCAGCACACCGGGACAAAAGATTTTTGCACGTTATCTTGTTGAAGAACTTAAATCCATCGGATTGCAGGATGTGGAACTGGATACTAACGGGTACGTAATGGCTACATTACCGGCCAATACCGACAAAAAGATTCCAACCATTGGTTTTATTGCCCACATGGACACCAGCCCTGATATGAGCGGGAAACACGTGAAACCACGTATTGTAGTAAATTACGACGGGGAGAATATCTTGCTCAACGAAGAAAAGGACATTGTTTTTGATACGACAAAATATCCCGAAATTCTGCAATATAAAGGTCAGGATATCATCGTTACCGATGGAACTACCCTGCTTGGTGCCGACGATAAAGCCGGACTGGCCGAAATAGTAACAGCTATGGAGTATCTGATAGCTCATCCTGAAATTAAACATGGTAAAATTCGTGTCGGTTTCACTCCTGACGAGGAAATCGGTCAGGGTGCCGATCATTTTGATGTGGCGAAATTTAATGCCGAATGGGCTTACACCATGGACGGTGGCGAAATAGGCGAACTGGAGTTCGAAAACTTCAACGCCGCCGGAGTTAAAGTTCATTTCAAAGGCTTGAATGTACATCCGGGTTATGCTTATCACAAAATGCTTAACTCTATGCGAATAGCTCAGGAGTTTGTAGGCATGTTACCACGTTGGGAAACTCCTGAACATACTCGGGATTACGAAGGTTTCTACCACCTGACAAATATGGAAGGAAATGTTGAGAAATCAACATTAAGCTATATTATCCGCGATCACGATCGCGACCGTTTTGAACGCCGAAAGAAAGAAATAATACACTTGGTTAATAAAATCAATGCCGAATTTGGTGAAGGTATAGCTACTATTGAAATAAAAGATCAATATTATAATATGCGCGAAAAAGTAGAACCGGTAATGCATATCGTCGATCTTGCTTTCGAAGCTATGGAGGCAGTGGGTGTAAAGCCTGATGTGAAACCTATTCGTGGTGGTACCGATGGAGCCCGTCTTTCGTTCGAAGGTCTGCCCTGCCCCAACATCTTTGCCGGTGGGCATAATTTTCACGGACGCTTTGAATATGTTCCCGTGCAATCGATGGAAAAAGCCATGCAAGTGGTAGTAAAGATTGTGGAAATACTTGCTAAAAAATAGATGCAACCCCTAAATTCCCTAAAGGGGACTCAAAGAGAGCACGCTAGGAAATTTTTCCATAAAAGAAATAATATACTTAATATAAATAATAAATAACTACAATACTAACCAAATCCCCTTTAGAGGTTTGGGGTCATGATTATGAAAACTACTCCATTTACAAACATTCACATTGCTCTTGGAGCAAAAATGCACGAATTTGCCGGTTACAATATGCCTATTGAATACAGCGGAATTACCGACGAACACATCACGGTTCGCAATGCTGTAGGGGTTTTTGATGTGTCGCACATGGGTGAGTTCTGGGTAAAAGGTCCTCACGCATTGGCTTTCCTTCAGAAGGTAACTTCAAATGATGTTTCCGTATTGCCAATCGGGAAAGCGCAATATTCTTGCTTTCCAAACGGTAAAGGTGGTATTGTGGACGATTTGTTGGTTTATCATTTCGAAGAAAATAAATACCTGCTGGTGGTAAATGCTTCCAATATTGAAAAAGACTGGAACTGGTGTGTGGAAAATAATGCCGAAGAAGCAGAACTTGAAAATGCTTCCGACTGGATGGCTCAGCTGGCTGTACAAGGGCCTAAAGCTACTGAAATGTTGCAGAAGCTAACTAGCACCGATCTTTCGCAAATTCCGTATTACAGCTTTGCGGTGGGCAGTTTTGCAGGTATTGATAACGTCATTCTGTCTAACACAGGTTATACCGGTGCCGGAGGTTTCGAACTGTATTTTTACCCCGAAGCCGGAGAGAAGATATGGAATGCTCTTTTTGCTACCGGTGCCGAATATGGTATTAAGCCAATTGGTTTGGGTGCCCGCGACTCGTTGCGCCTCGAAAAAGGTTTTTGCTTGTATGGTAACGATATTGACGATACCACATCGCCTATCGAAGCCGGATTGGGATGGATTACCAAATTTGCAGACGGTAAAAACTTTATCGACCGTTCGTTGCTGGAAAAACAAAAAGCCGAAGGCGTTACACGCAAACTGGTTCGCTTTGAGTTGAAAGATCGCGGTATTCCACGTCATGGTTATGAAATAGTAAACGAAGGCGGCGAGAAAATAGGTGAAGTAACATCCGGAATTATGCTTCCCGATACCAAAAAAAGCATTGGGATGGGTTATGTGGCTGCATCGCACAGCAAACCGGGAGCTGTTATTTATATTCAAATCAGAGCCAATCGTATCGAAGCTGTGGTAGTGAAGTAGAAAATTACAGGTAGATCTATAAAAAAAATGGTCATTGACGTAAGCGTCAATGACCGTTTTTTTTTATTCCCAGTGGGGATTTATTCTGCTTTGTTTTGATTTATTACTTTGATTTCCTCTACAATGGCATCAAGCACAGCAATGGCGGTCATATTTACAATGTCGCGTATCGAACTTTCAACATCGAGAATGTGAACCGGTTTATTCAGTCCCATTTGAATTGGTCCGATTGAATCGGCCAGTCCCATTTCGATCAACATCTTATAAGTGGTATTCGCCGAACTTAAGTTCGGAAATATTAAAGTGTTGACATTTTTGCCGGCTAATTTGGAGAATGGGAATTTCTGATCGCGCAATTCTTTGTTTAACGCAAAAGTTACCTGCATTTCACCATCCACAATCATTTCCGGACATTCTCTGTGAAGTGTTTCCACCACCTGATGAACACTGGCCGGACTCCCTTGTTTGTCTGAACCAAAATTAGAGTATGAAAGCATAGCCATCACCGGTTCGTGAGCAAAGAATTTTACGGTTTCATGTGTCAGCTTGGCAATATCTATCAGAATTTCTGTAGACGGATGACGATTAAACAGTGTATCAGCAAGGAAGAAAGTTCCCTTTTTGGTATTCATAATGTGCATAGCTGCCATATATTTTGCTCCCGGGCGTAACCCGATTACATCTTTTGCTGCCTGCATCGTATCGGTATATTTAGTATAAACACCGGTAATCAATGCATCTGCATCACCGGTTTCAACCATCATCATACCAAAATAATTACGTTCGTACATCTTTTCGTATGCTTCTTCGTAGGTCATACCCTCGCGATTCCTTTTTTCCGAAAGTTTGTGAGCATAAGCTATTCTGCGCTTTTCTTCTCTGTCATGACGTAGATTGACAATTTCAATGCCCGTCAAATCAATGTCATTTTCTGCAGCAATACTGGCTATCTTTTCTTCGTTTCCAATCAGAATAGGAAAACAAATACCTTCGGCATAGGCAGCTTCTGCTGCCTTAATCATATTCAGATGATTTGATTCGGAGAATACTACACGTTTCGGATTCTGACGGGCTGTATCGTAGAAGTGGCGCAACATTTTGTTATCATTGCCCATCAACTCCCGTAATTTATCGCAATAGGCATTCCAGTCGGTGATGTCTTTACGAGCAACTCCCGATGCCATCGCAGCTTTAGCCACGGCAGGTGCTACAATCGTCAGCAAACGTGGATCCAATGGCTTCGGTATAATATAATCACGACCGAAAGTAATACGTTTCAAATCGTAAGCTGCATTGACAACATCTGGTACTGGTTTTTTAGTCAGCTCGGAAATAGCCAGAACGGCGGCCACTTTCATTTCTTCATTAATACACTTTGCGCGAACATCCAAAGCACCGCGAAAAATGTAAGGGAATCCTAATACATTATTGATTTGATTAGGATGATCGGAACGGCCTGTAGCAAAAATAATATCCTGCCGAGCCGCCATAGCGTCTTCATACGATATTTCAGGGTTTGGATTAGCTAGCGCAAATACAACCGGATTTGCATTCATAGAGCGTACCATATCAATTGTAAGTACACCTGCAATTGACAAGCCCAAAAATACATCAGCATCTTTTACAGCTTCGGCAAGTGTGGTAATGGTTCTATCGGTTGCAAATGGTTTCTTACGAGAGTTTAAGTCGGTGCGTTGTTTATTGATAACTCCTTTTGAATCTACCATAACGATGTTTTCCAACTTCGCTCCAAGCATCATGTATAGTTGCGTACAAGAGTTTGCTGCAGCTCCGGCACCATTCACCACTATTTTTACATCTTCAATTTTCTTTCCTACAATTTCCAGTGCATTGATCAAACCTGCCGATGAAATAATGGCAGTTCCGTGCTGGTCATCATGCATGAGTGGAATATCCAATTCGGCTTTCAGGCGTTCTTCTATTTCAAAACACTCAGGAGCTTTAATATCTTCCAG
>JAATGT010000239.1 GCA_015654525.1 Bacteroidales bacterium | reverse complement strand
TTCCATAAATGCTTCAAAGTTGTTCGCAGAGTGGGCATCCCCGCTTCTGAGCCAAAAGTTAGCCACCATCTGCACGTCCGCCACAAAAGCCATCAGTGGATGATGGGATTTTCTTCCCGGTTTCTTAGTATTGTAACCTACCGCCGATCCTTGCTGATCGCCATAACGGGGGGAATTCCATTTAGTGCTTTGCCCAGTTTCATAACCGCTCCGTCTGTGATGTTCAGTTTTGCTTTGTCTGCTAATTTGGCTCCTATCTGTGATGAACGGGCGCAGGATGCGGCCATGCTCTACAGCCTCTTTGCCACTTGCAGGCTCCATAACGTCAATCCTGAAAAATGGCTGACCCGCATTTTGCAAAATATCAAAAACACGCCCAAGGATAAGCTACACTTGCTGTTGCCCCAACATTATGCTATCCCTGTAACTTAGCAAACACGGGGTTGCTCGACGGCATACTCTTTTTCTATCCATGTGAGATTTGAATAATCAAGTTGTCGCATAGTCAATGGGATTGGTGAATAGTCCATTTGGAATGCTAATTCTTTTACTAAAACTGGCTGTATGTACGATATTTAATTATTGGGAAGATCATTATCGCGATCTTTTTGCCAAGACATTAGGTTATGGGGAGAAAGATGGTCTTATGAGTGATCCATTCGGAGATTTGCGCTTGATAAGAATATCGATTACTCATCATCATGGCATTGCTAAAAGTGATGTCAGAAGGATGAAAAATTTTAAGTATTTTACCGAGGGTAAAGCAATTGCCATAACGGAGGAAATTCTCGACGATATTGTCAATACTCTTTTGAGTGAATTAGAGAAAATTGGCAACGATATTACCGAACAGCTGAATAAATAATTTTGTTAAAGAAGTAAATAATTTACTGCAATTCAGCAGCATTAATTATAACAACTTTCCCGTCACGGTAAACGGCAAGTTTACCATTGTTCTTTTTCTTTGCTTCAACGAGTTTTTTTGCGGAAAGCTTTAATCCTTCCACAATCTTTTGCTGAAGTTCGATTATGTATTGTTTATCCATTTGCTAATAATTTTATCAGACGATATAAGTCCGTATTCAATATAACTGGAGGTTCGCCATTTATTTGTTGCATTACAAAGTTAGGCGTGTTATTGGAATTGTCCAACAGCATAATGTTGTCACAAATCGGAAGGTAAATATCGAACAGGTTTTTGATGCCTGCATAATACCTGCGTTTAATAACTGTATCGGAAAGTAATAGTATCAAAACAAATCATAACAAACTACATTTAAAGCCAATATTCATCAATATTATAAAAGTTCTAGTCTGTTTTAAAAATTAATTTAAAACAGGCTTTTTTATCAGGGCAAATGCATGCAGAAGATTAAATAAGCTTTACCAATCTATATGCTTTTGGGTATCTAATCCTTTAGATTCATTGTATTGAATATATCCCAATTGATTTGTAGTTAAAACCGTTTCCCCTATTTTAAAGTCCGGTATATTTCGATGATGGTGACCATATATCCAATAATCTATTTTGCTCTCACAAATAAATTCGGTAAGGTCGGTTACAAAGCCATTGTTTAATGGGCTGCCGGCAAATTCGGTAGGGTAGTTTTTTAATGTAGGAACATGATGTGAAACAATAATTGTTTTTCCCGTAAATGGTTTATTGACTTCTTGTTTTATGAAAGATAGATTGTCTTCAAACATTTTATTATACTGTCTAGAAGTGATGGGCACCCCATTGTAACGGATCAGATGAAAATCTGCCATATTCCTTTCCATGTATTTTTCATACAATTGCTCTATTTGTGACCAGAGTGTTGAGAATATGATTCTACCATTGTCAAGATATTCAACCTGATTGTTAAGTAAGAAAACATTTTTCCGGATTGATTCTTTAAACGGGCCATATTTTTGGGTCAATTCATAATGATAATATTCATGGTTGCCGGGCAACCAATATACTGCTTTAAAATTGTTGGATAAAAAATCAAAAAATTCTGAATAAATATATTGGTCTTTGGCTAAAAGGTTAAAAAGAATAATATCTCCTGCTAAAATAAGAACCTCTCCGACAGGTTTTATCTTATGATTAAGAAAATGCAAATAGTTTTCTTTGAACTCTAAATGGATATCGGATATGTATTGAATTTTCATGCAGAGAAAATAGTTTATTTTACTTTTTAAAAAAGACGTTTATCCAACTGTTACGGTGCAGTGTTTCTTATTTGTTGATGGTATTTTTATGCATCGTTATTGATATTTTTAAATTATTTCATCCTCTCTAACTCTTGTTGTAGCCCAAACATTTCATCTCGTAGTTTTGCAGCTTCC
>JAATGT010000212.1 GCA_015654525.1 Bacteroidales bacterium | reverse complement strand
ACAGGAAATTCCAATGTAACAGTTATTCATTTGAGTGGTATTCCTTTTGATGTTTTAAGTATAACTGTATCATTGATTTCTCGATGGCTTTTTGCATATGGATACTTCTACAAAAGGTTACGATTTTCCAAAGATTCTAATGAAAAAATCAACAACAACGTTCCTATTTTATTAGTTTTTGAGGAAGCTCATAAATATGTTCCGAATAGTGACTTATCAAAATATCGTACTTCAAAACAATCAATTGAACGAATTGCCAAAGAAGGAAGAAAATATGGTGTCACTCTACTTTTAGCAAGTCAGAGACCCTCAGAAATTTCTGAAACCATTTTTTCTCAATGTAATAATTTCATTGCTATGAGACTGACAAATCCTGTCGACCAAGGATATGTAAAAAAACTACTGCCTGACTCCTTAGGTTCTTTAGTTGAGCAAATGACATCATTAAAACAAGGAGATGCTTTAATCGTTGGAGAATCAATTATACTTCCTTCAATTGTGACTATTGACAGATGCAATCCAGAACCATCTTCTAATGATATTCCATATTGGGAATTATGGAAAGAGGAGTGGAAAGACATGAACTTTGAAGAATTGAAAAATGAATGGTATAAATAATTGTAGACAAAGCACGAGGGCATAATACTTATGCTTCCTGTGGTCGGAACGACCCAGCCCCGATATATCGGGGTAAACGCCAAAGCGTCGGTTGAACCGTATTCCCTTTTGCGCTCCGCTCCCGCGCGATTTCATCGCGTGGGAAACCCGGTGGTAACAATGGGGCATTAAACAGTAAGGAAAAAATGATAAAATCAAGGTATATAACTGACATTTTGGAGCTACTTCTTGATGGAGATAAAGATGGTTTACTTGCAAGACAACAAATTCCATTTTTGTGTGATTCCAACTATGATTATACAGGACAAGGAGTATTTGTTAGATTCGAACATGACATAAGAATTGAAGAATATAGGCTAAAAAATGAATTCAATTTATGTGGAGTGAAAATTCAAACAGAAGAATATCCGATTGAAGCTGATGCAATTTTATTTTCTAAGGATGGTTTAATTGATTATTTAGAAATATGGTGCTACAATGGCGAAGATTATCCGAAAAAAGATTTGATGAAATATACATTAACTCAGAATTGGATGAATTCTCCAATGAAAATTTTTTCTAATGAGACTACATTTCTGTACAGACCCGTTAATCAAGCCGAATTAGACTTGATTAAACAGTCGAATTGGACTAAATTTCCAGCCAGACTTCCAGAACAACCTATTTTTTATCCTGTATTAAACGAAGCTTATGCTATACAAATTGCAAAAGAATGGAATGTTCCTGCTTATGGTGCTGGTTTTGTAACTAGATTCGCAGTTAGAACAAATTACTTGAGAAAGTACAAAGTTGAAAATGTTGGTGGAGAAATTCATAACGAACTTTGGGTTCCTGCAGAAGAGCTTGATGAATTTAACTCTAATATTGTTGGATTAATTGAAGTGATAAACGAATTTAGAAGTAAATAAACAAAAGAAAAGCCTCAAAACCTGCATGTGTCTGTAACCAGTAACAAACAATATAAAAGAGAAGCATAGATAGCAGACTGCGCAGGTATGTGCATTTACGACAACATTTTAAAGATCAAAGAATATGAATAAGACAATCAAGTATTTTCCTTTTGTTTCACTGATATTAACCGCAACGGCTGTAGGTGATAAGTTTTTATCGCTTTCCTATTGTATTAAGATGGGTTCGGCCTTATTGTTACTTATTATTGCAGTTTTTAGTTTTGTACTGTTTCTACGAAAGAAATTAAAAATTAAATCAAGTATCAGATAGTCATTTGTTTGAATCAAAATTTACAGAATTATTGAATTTGCAGAATTAGAAGAATAAAAAATGGAAATCTCAATTCTTATCATACTTGTATTACTTATTCTTATTCTATTTAATCGTTATCAAAGTAAAAGTGCAGGGATTCGTTTAGATGAGGATGGTTTTAATATTCCGGGGATATTGGGTTTAAGGGTAAACTATAGAGATATCTATCTGATCGACATGGTTTCTGAAATACCGAAAATAGGAATGAGAACGAATGGATATTATTTCAGGAGTGTATGCAAGGGATATTTCATATTAAAGAATATTGGAAATGCCTATTTGAATTTAAACCTAAAGTACCCACCTTATATCCGAATAGTGTTAGAAAACAACGCTTGTATCTTCATCAATTTAAATACAGAAAAAGATACCACTGAACTATTTGATAATTTAGTACATATGACATTAAAAAAATAGGCAATAAGTTGAGCAGTTACAAGAAACATGACCTACAAAAAATATATCATTAATTATTATTGATTACTATGAACGCAACAATAAGAAAAGCAACAGAAAATGATTTTGAAAAAGTCTACCCATTGTTTGAGCAACTCTGGCCCGATAAAGACTTGGATAAAGCGGCATTAAAAATTGTGTTTAATCGAGGGGTACACTCAAACACAGATGAGTTATTTTGCCTCGACTATTCCGAAGAAGTAATTGGATTTTGTGCCTATGCAATTGTGAACAATTTATGGCAAGCCGGATATATTTCTTACATGTATGCCATGGTGATTGATGAAAAGTACAGAGGGAAAGGTTTTGGTACAATGCTGATCAAAGAATCATTAAAGGATTCGAAAGCCAAAGGATTAAAACGTATGGAATTAGATTCTGCATTTCATCGCGAAAAAGCGCATGAATTTTATGTAAAACTTGGATTTGAAAAACGGGCATTTCTATTCTCATATCCGCTATAACAGCAAAAAATAATGCCCCGCTAGGTCTTTTTTAGCCAAGTCTGTTATAACTTTGTAAGCGCAGACTCCCTCCGGAAATAAATCAGTGTTATACTTTGAAGTAACTAAAACGTATAAAAGGCTTTCAATATCTTGAACATGAAGATTACAATACTAAACGGTGATATGTCAAACGGCACAAGTGATTTATCCATTTATATCGGAAACCTTGCAAGGCAATTAAAAGAAAATCATTCGGTCGATGTATTTCCCTTGCATAAAATGAACCTGCATTATTGCAGCGGGTGCTGGAGCTGTTGGTGGAAAACTCCCGGACAATGTGCCAAGCATGATGAAGCGGAACCTATCTTTCGGTCGGTGATTAATTCCGACTTTATTATTTTTGCATCACCTTTGATGGCCGGATTTACAAGTTCCGCTTTAAAGAAGACAACCGACAGGTTAATTGTTTTGTTACATCCTTACATTAAGTTGAAAAATGGTGAAAGCCATCACCGGAAACGCTATGACCATTATCCGAATTTCGGATTGCTCCTGCAACGGGAGCTCGGCACCGACGAAGAAGACATACAGATAGTAAACACTATTTATGATCGCTTTGCACTAAACTTTCACAACGAACGAAAATATACCCGGTTCATTGAATTTACCAACGCTGATGAAATAATTTATGAAATAACCGGGAACACGGCTATTCACTAAGGTGAATAAAACCCGGTTGATTTTTTATGAACTAAAAAAACGATTACTTATCATATGAAACTTGTAATATTTAACGGCTCGCCTCGCTACAAAAAGAGCAATTCGGCATTGCTGACAGAGCAATTTCTGAAAGGATACAATCGCTTTTGTCCGGAACCCGTGCCAGTATATTATCTGGCAAATTACAAACAACGCGAAGCTGCTGCAGAAATTTTTAAGCAAGCAGAAACGGTATTGCTTATTTTTCCGCTTTATACCGATTGTATGCCGGGCATTGTAAAGGAATTTTTTGAAAACATAGCAGGTGAAAGTTATTCGCCTGCTAAGAAGGTAGGAGTTATCGTTCAATCGGGTTTTCCCGAAAGTATCCATGCTGAAGGTTTAGAACGTTACCTGAAGAAACTCGTGCTACGTCTGAACTGCGAATACCTGGGAACGATGATCAAGGGAGGCGTGGAAGGAATACAGAGTATGCCTCCGTCAATGACCCGGAAATTATATGGGAAGTTTCAGGTTCTTGGAGAATATTTTGCTCAAAATAATAGCTTTGAGCCCGGAATTACAGAGAAATTTCGAAAACCATACAGGTTTTCACGAACATATATTGTAATATTCACCCTACTTAGTAAAACAGGCATAACGAATTTCTACTGGAACGGTCAATTGAAGAAAAACGGCGCATTCGAGAAACGGTTTGCAAGGCCTTATCTGGATTAAGGGGTCCGAATTGAATTATTTAGTTGTAAATGTTTATAAACCAGACGAAAAGCGACAGGGAGTGTTCTGAGAAGTTTATCACTACCGACATAAGCGTTTGCCCCGACAGCAAGTTTGATAAAATCATGCAAAAGGTTCTACATCTTTGACAGAATTGTCATCGGAAAAACTTGTATAATAACTTTAGCTTAGTTACATTTGTATAAAAATTGAAAAAACAATGATCCGTAACAACTATCGTTTACTTAGCCTTACTCTCCTATGCTTTATTGCATTTATCCATGCAACAAACAGTTCTGCTCAAGACAAGAAAAATCATACCACCGTCATTCTTTCACTGGATGGTTTTCGGTGGGATTATCCCACTAAAACCGCTACTCCGGCACTAAACCGGATAGCTCACGATGGTGTAAAAGCAGTGTCGTTGATACCTTCATTTCCATCCAAAACTTTCCCCAACCATTATACTATTGCCACCGGACTGGTGCCCGATCATCACGGACTGGTAAACAATTCTTTTTACGATCCGAAGCTGAATAAACCTTATTCGCTAAGCAACAAAGATGCACGGTTTAATCCTGTTTTCTACGGAGGTGAACCTATCTGGATAACAGCTCAAAAGCAAGGGGTAAAAACTGCTTCTTTTTTCTGGGTAGGAACGGATGTAGACAATTTGCATCCCGACATCTGGAAAAAATACAATCAGCAGACTCCTTTTCCGGAGCGAATAGACACCATCGTAAAATGGTTGAAACTTCCGTTGGCCGAACGTCCGCGACTGATTATGGCTTACTACCATGAACCGGACGAATCGGGACATAACTACGGACCAGATGACAAACGGACATTAAAAACCGTGCGCGAAATGGATCAGATGGTGGGTAAGTTATACCAACAAATCAAAGAACTGCCCAATGCTGATAGTATCAACTTTATCATTGTGGCCGATCATGGCATGGGGGCTATTTCGTCGAAACGAAATATTGTTTTACGCGATTATATCCCAAAATCGTGGCCGGTAATGATACAGGGCGGAACACCCAACTTCAATATTTATGCTTCCGGCGTGTGGAAAGATTCGGCTTACACAGCTTTGAAAAAAGCTCCGCACATTCAGGTATGGAAACCCGCTGAAGTTCCGGCATACCTGAACTATGGCAAAAACCAACGTGTTGGAGATATTATTGTTGTGGCCGATTCGGCCTGGAGTATTAGTCTTTCAAAAGCCGAAAAAGAAGGAACGGGTGGTACCCATGGTTATGATCCCCGCAACACGGATATGCATGCAATCTTTTATGCCGTAGGCCCGGACTTTAAAAAGAATTACGTACAACCCTCTTTCCAAAACATTCATATCTATCCCCTACTCGCTTATTTGCTGGGCATACAACCGGCAAAAACCGATGGCGACTTACAACAGGTTATAGAGATGGTGAAAAGGTAGTTACAAGGCAATAGTTACAAGGCTCGAAGTTTAGCTTATGGAAATTAATTATCAGCATATAACTTTTCATTAATATCAAAAAAAAAACATCATTAGACATTGACAATTTATAATTAACCATTAATCACTACTTACGTTCTTATGAAAAAAACACCTTTATTTATTCTGCTGTTATTAGCAGTAGTAATCAGCGCCACAGCATTCGAACCGGTAAACCGGTACAAAGACGGTATATACACCGGAGAATCACAGTCTAAATACAAAGCAGAACCCTATTGGGGGCAAGCCACAGTAGAAATTAAAAATGACAAAGTAGTGAAATTTCATTTTCAGATTCTCGACAAGCAAAAAAAATGAAGTTTTCGGTCCGAAGTACGAACGGCATTTCAAGGACAATCCCGAATATGTGCAACAATGCCGAAACGACCTGAAAGGCATACAAGCCTATGCCGAAAAATACAGGAAGACAAGTGATCCGGAACAAGTAGACGCCATAACGGGCGCCACCTGGTCGTACAATATTTTCCGGGATGCCCTCAAAGTGGCTTTAGATAAAGCAAAAAACAACTAAATTAAAACAATCGGGTTTCGCTACTTTCCAGCTGGCGTATACATAACGATACCTGCCGGTTGAAAAAGAGTGAAACCCAACCTGACTTTTCTCCTTACTTACTATTCCGCGCCATTTGGATCCAGGTTCTTCCCCAGGCAGGATTGGCTGTTGTAGTATTTTCAGTTTCAAAAACAGCTGCAGCCTTATCCACTTCCTGTTCGAAACCGGGGTTAGCTTGATGCATAAACTGAGCCATATTGTTTTTAAATAAAGCCAGAAGAATCATTGCTCTCGGATTATTCGGGTTCAGTGCAAGTGCTTTTTCATAATTGGCTATAATCTCGCCCGAATACTTAGGACCATTGGTTTGAGGATCGGAAGCAATCAGCCCATAGAGTCGCAATCCCTTCAGCGTGTAAACTTCAGAAAGTTCCACACCTTTCAACTCAGGCAGTTTATTCAGATATTCTTCAGCTTCGCGAAGATACTGTGCCTTCTCGTCTTTCGAGGGCAACTGAAACGATAACTGTACATCCACATAAGCCAGATAATAGTTTGCCAACCATTCGTCGGGCTTAGCCATACCAAATCGTTCCAGCTTACTACGTACTTGCATAAATTCCGGAACTTGTTTTGCCTTGTTTAATGTTTGCGCCACCGGAGTCAGATCTTGTGCTGTTGCCAGCAAGGGAAGTGCTAAAAGCAGCACCCATACATAATTCTTCATTGTTTTCATTTTGATTGAGTTTTTAAATATAAAAAATTAGAAATTAGAAACATCATAAGCCGCTTTTCCACTAAGGGTAATAAAAACACCCAGGTAAAAAAAGTGTGGAGCGGAATCAATCACCGGAGTTTTATGATAACCGCCTGGCTGAGCAGTATCAGCAGTATAATTGTAGTTATACACATTCTGTCGATTCAGTAAGTTGGTAGCCGAAGCATAAATAATTACCTTTTTACTGGCCAGATAAGTCAGACTCATATCCACACTATTGTAACAACCGGTAGTGGAATTCATGATCCCCACTTTAGCTGGATCGTGATACGGTCGTCCACTGGCAAAACGGTTAGTAATTCCGATAATGCTTTTCAGTGCCGGAACATTGTATTTCAACGATACGGTGGCATTGTGTGTCGTAGCATATTGCGGAACGCTCAGCTCGGTATATTCTTCGTATTTCCGTTTCGAGAGGCAGAATGAATACGCCAGCATATATTCAAGGTTTTTAAATAAAGCTTTATCATTAAAAAACAGGTCCACTCCTTTGCTATATCCATATCCGGTGGAATTCAATACCGTGGGTTCCTGCAAAGCCAGCTTGTCATATTGTTTATAATAGCTTTCTATGCGGTATATTTTATCTTTTTTTTCGTAGTACATGCCACCCACATACTGCATGCAGGTTTCAGCAAGCAAGTTCCGGTCGAGCAACAGGTATTTATTGTCGGCAAGCTGAGTATAGCGTCCCACGATGCCCGAAAAGTTGATGCCATTCAGGTTATATGTCAGAGCCAGACGTGGATTTTGATTCCACTGATGATTAATACTCGTGTATTCCAATCGGTCGGACAGTTCGGCATGAAGATTCGAAGACAAATTCAGAATGGCCGTAGCAAACGCCGCACTGATGGTATGGTTTATCGAATCGGTATAAGCAGTTGTTGTGTAGTTGTAAGCTGTATTATTATGCCGGAAGAAATTTTCGAGCCCTACATTTAATCGCAGAAAATCGGTAAAACGTTTGCTGACTTTTGTTTTCAGATGCACCTCCCATTCCTTATTCCGGTACGTATCTGCCGCCACAAGAGCATCGTCGATATGCTGGTTATGAAAAGAGAATGCAGCTCCGGCAAAGATTTTGTAACCCGACCCGGTACTTTTCTGAAAAGTAGAATTCAGGTAGAAATTATCATCCTTCATATTTAGATTGCGGACATTGGATGGATTGTCCAATGCCGTCAACTGCTGCACAAAAGTTGTACGGTCATATCCGATAAATGTTTTAAAAACTGTGGACGGATCTGGATTAAACCGAAGCTGACTGCTACCCGAAAAAAGCTGATACGGATTCACCCAATGCAATCGATCGGGAATCAGACTGTAATACGGTCCCATATTCTGATAATTGAGACTCACCGAAGCCGATCCCTTATCAAAAGCCTGCGTTCCGCCACCACCCAAACCAACCGACGAGGGATTAAATCCGATTTTAGTTATCGGACTGGCATCTTTGGTATTCAAAGCCAACACGCTGGACAAACCCTGAGCATATTCCGAAGCCGAAGCCCCGGTGGAAAAATTGATGCCTTCAAACATAAAAGGAGAATAACGTCCCCGCACCGGAACGTTTTCGCTGGTAGTAGTATAAGGCGAAAGCACATGCATCTCGTCGATATAAGTTTGCGCTTCGCGACTATCACCTCCGCGAACGTACAACTTTCCACTTTCGCCCACCATTTGCGCACCGGGCAAAGTACGGAGCGAGTGATACAGGTCGCCTGTTGATCCCGCCGTGGTAACAATATCCACCGCCGACATTTTTCCAAACTGTCCGTTTCCCTTTAATCTGAAATTACCGGCAGTAACCACCACATTGTCCAGCGTAATATTATCCGGATGCATTTTCACAACAATATTCGTCAGTTTTCCGGGCATAAGCAGTATAATATATTCTGCATACCCCATCATACGTACACACAAAGTCAGTTCTCCGGCTTGGTCGGTAGTAAAACTAAAATGCCCCAACGAATCGCTACTTGCCCCATCAATGCTTCCTTTTATAAACACATTGGCATTGTGCATCGGTTTAGATTTTTCATTCAGCACCTTTCCTTCTACGGTGCGTTGTTGCCCAAAAACGGTACATAGTCCGGCAAAAAAGAACAGGATAATCAAGGTAAAATCTTTCATTTGTTTCTGCTTTAAAATTTTCATGCAGCAAACTTAAATCAAAGAAATAAGACCGAAAAAAAACAGGGATAAAACGACAAAATATGTGATAAACCGCCAAAAACAGGGATGAACGGACAAAAACAGGGATGAATGGCAGGGTGTTTTTTTAGAAAAACAGCAACTAAACCGGGAATAATATCAGCCTTAACCAGCCGGGAAAATGAAATTGGAAAAAAGAAGATAAAAGCTATCACTAAAAAGGAAAAAAGAGTCGTTTTTCCCACAAGAAATACTTCATTTCCTACAGGAAATAATCCATTTCCTTATTACAATAAAGCATTTCCTTATTACAATGAAGTAAATGCATATGCAAATGGAACAAATGCATATGCAAATGGAGTAAGTGCATATGGAAATGAAGTAAATGCAGATTCAAATGAAACAAATGCATACGCATTTGAAGTAAGTGCATATGCAAGTGAGGCAAATGCATATGCATTTACCTCATTTCTTCATTCAAATTTCTTAAAACATGACTAAAATTAAAGCTTTTATTAAGGTAAAATACAAAATGCAATAAACTAACGCACTAATTAGCAATGCAATTAGCTGTTATCTTAGCAGAATAATCCTTTTTCGTTAAATTCTACAGCTTCCCATCTACCGGCTATCTGCTGGAACATTGTTTTAAAACCTACAGCTTTAAGTAGTTTATAGGTCGGGGTAAAGCCATCAATCACATTAGTTGGAAAATGACAATCGGAACTGACAACGATAGGAATATTTAATTCATTGATCAACGGAAAAAAACGACTATCAGGATAAGTAATGCCTTTCTCGTGAAGTGATTTAGTATTTATTTCTAAGATCATACCTTTATCTTTTATCAACTGAAGTGTTTCGCCAACCAGATTTTCATACCAACTATCGGCAGGATTAAAGTCAGGATAATTTGACGAATTCATTGCTATTTTATCAACATGCCCCACTATATCAAAGCCTCCATGATTAATCATCAAGGAACTGATTTCAAAATAACGCTCAATAGCCAGGCGCATATCCCCTCCGTATAAACTCTTTAGTCCCCAATCAAATGTTGTAAAATCACCGTCAATGGTCCAATAATCACCGTTGAACATCTTATCCAAATAGTGCACCGAACCAATCAGATAGTCTAAAGATTTATCTAAAAAAAATGGGGTTTGAACATCCGAGCATCCGTAGATATAATCGACTTCCAAGCCCAGATATAACTGAATATAATTTTCGTACTTAGCCTTCAGGCGCTCAAACTCTTGCTCATAATCAATAAAATCATCTTTCAACATTGTCCATTTAGTAAGAAAAGGAAGGGGTGCATGCGACGAAAATCCATACTTTAGCACGCCTTTAGCAATTGCGAATCTTACAAAGTCCTCCATAGAACCACGTCCATCGCAAAATATACTATGACTATGATAATTTGACCAATACATAAGCAATAAACAGTTATAAGTTACATGAAAATACAGATTAAAACAGCTAAACAAGTTTTATCTCAGGATTTCTATTCAATTTTCTTACAAAAATAAAAAATTAACTTGAGAATACAATAAAAAAGTACAACAAATACAAACAGATATGTAGCCGGAAATCGATATACAATCAAACAGATAGTATTTTTTACTTTCTTTTTAATAAAGCCGGCATTTTTGTAGCAAGCTCCCAAATGCGTATCTTTGTTCGGAAAAATAATAAAATATGGAAGTCCGTTACCTCAATTATAATCAGGTTTTAAAAACCGAATTTGCCGAACGCGTTCAGAAAATATCCATCAATGCTGGCTTTACCTGCCCAAACCGCGATGGAAGCAAAGGAAGCGGTGGCTGTACTTATTGCAATAATCAAACCTTTAGCCCTGAATATTGTAAGCCTACCCGAACGGTAAGTCAGCAGGTAGAAGAAGGCGTTGGCTTTTTTCATCATAAATACCAGGCACAACACTATCTGGCCTATTTCCAATCGTACACCAATACTTACGATACAATTGACAAACTAAAAGCCATCTACTACGAGGCTTTGGCCTATCCCAAAGTAGTAGGACTGGTAGTGGGCACACGTCCCGACTGCGTAAACGATGAGCTGCTTGACTTTTTTGCGGAATTGTCCCGTAAATATTATGTGATGATTGAATATGGCATTGAATCGACCAACGATGAGACACTGGAATTTATCAATCGCGGACATGATTTTGCCTGTGCCAAAAAAGCAATTGCCGCTACTGCTGCGCGGGGAATTAAAACCGGTGCCCATATTATTCTGGGTTTACCCCGCGAAAGTCGCGAAGTTATTCTCGGTCATGCTGCCAACTTATCACGCCTGCCTATTGACGCATTAAAAATACATCAGTTGCAACTGGTAAGAGGTACGCGCATGGCAAAACAGTTTGTAGAAAATCCAGAATGGTTTAATCTGTTTAGTGCGTCGGAATATGTCGATCTGGTTGTCGACTTTCTCGAACGCTTTAATCCCGATATTGCCATTGAACGCTTTGTGTCGCAATCGCCCCAAAAGTTACTTATCGCACCTGAGTGGGGTTTGAAAAATTTCGAATTCACGGTCAAAATTGAAAAAAGGTTGGTGGAAAGAAATACGTGGCAAGGAAAGTTATTTAGTCGGTAGTTTGTAGTAAGTAGTCGGTTGTTGATAGTATCGTGATTATAGACTATTTACTCCAGATAATTTACTATGATTGTTAGCTATTTTCCTTGGGAAATTCATGTATCTCAACCCAAGCGAAGGTTATTAGAACAACAATGCAATTATCGGTTGAATGATAATTGCATTGTTGTTTTAGTAAAATGGCCTAAATAATAGGAATTAAATAATGTCGCATTTTTAATTTTTGAAATTTGTCAATAATGTTGCACCTACGGAGCTTATTGAATTCGATTACAGGTATAACATCTACCATACTGTCGGTACTACGCACCTGCTTTAGTCACAAATGGTACATTCCGATTTAGGAAGTGGTGATAGTATAGTAGATTTGATTGTTATTTAAGAACAACAAAGCTCCGTAGGTAGCAACATTATTTACAGTAAAAAATATGACATTCTCTTGTTTCATTCACTTAAAACTTACAGATTAAAACAAACATGCAGCGGGAATTAATATGGATGATTTGGTGTGGTGACACGAATCAATTTTGCATTGACAAATTCATAAATGCCTGCAGGAGATTGTTCGCGTCCATAACCCGAATTTTTAGTTCCACCAAAAGGAAGTTCAGGTGCAATACCTGTTACATGGTTTATATAAACCATACCGGTATCTATCCGTCGTGCTACTTCCACCGCTTTGTCGATGTCCGTACCAAAAACAGTTCCACCCAGACCGAACTCTGTATCATTGGCCAATTCAACAGCTTCATCAATATTCTTAACGGCATAAATACATAAAACCGGTCCAAATATTTCGTCGGAATAAGCCAACATTCCTTTTTTAATATCCGTAAGAATAGTAGGCAGCATAAAAGCACCGGGACGTTCGATACGTTTACCACCCAGCACAAGTTTTGCACCTTGCTGAACAGTGGTTTCTACTTGTTTGATTACCTCTTCAACAGCTTGTTCGCTACTCAAAGGAGCCAATTGTGTCCTCGGATCAAGGGGGTCGCCCACCACTATATTTTCATATATAGCTTTTGCTTTTTTGATAAACTCGTCGACAACAGATTCCATTACAATGATTCGTTTGGGAGACACACATACCTGACCGGCATTCCATAGTCGACCAAATGCAGCGGTTTCAATGGCTTTGTCCAGATCGGCATCTTCAAGAACGATAAAGGCATCGCTACCTCCAAGCTCAAGCGTTGATTTCTTTACATGTTTACCGGCCATAGATGCAAAACTGGATCCGGCAGGTTCACTACCGGTCAAGGACACACCTTTTATTCTTGGGTCTGCTACTAACTCAGAGATTTTAGATCCACGAACAAATAAATTGTTATATACTCCCCGGGGTGCTCCTGCCTCTGTAAATATTTGTTCCATCACTTGCGCTGCCTGAGGAACATTAGATGCATGTTTTAGTAAAAATGTATTACCGGCCATGATATTAGGAGCGGCAGAACGTGTAATCTGATAAAATGGAAAATTCCATGGCTGCACACTTAACAATACACCAATAGGTTCATAACTCAGAAACGCCTTTCCTTCCGGTGTTTCAAGCGGAGCATCCGCCAGAAATTTTTCGCCATTACTTGCATAATAATCAAAAATACCGGCACACAGTTCTACTTCACCAACGCCTTCACGTTGTAATTTTCCCATTTCGATAGAACAAAGTTTACCTAATTCTTCTTTACGCGCCCTCAATATATTTGCAACATTGTGGAGTAATGTTGCTCTTTCTTTAAATGAAGTTTTTCTCCATGTTTTAAAAGCTGCATTTGCATTTGAAACAATTGCTTCTACTTGGGGAGCAGTCATTTCATCAAATTCTTTTACTACCTGATTTGTAGCTGGATTGGTTGTTTTGATGCTTGACATAATTTTATATTTTAAATGTTATTGAATTTGCAAGTAATTACAAGTAAATAATGCGAATCGGGAGTTGCTGACATACACATTCTATTTATAGTGAGTTATTTCCCGTAGGGAATACATATCAATAGAAAATGAAAGCAAGTACAACCAATTCCCCGTAGGGGATAAACAAGGAAAAACAGGAATGTCCTACGGACAATAAATATGCATATTATTTATTCTATGGATATAAAAGTCCTACGGACTATTGTTTTCAACAACTGATTTGCATTATTACTTAAGTAATGGAATGAATATAATGTACCATTTTAATTTTTCAAAGACGATACTATTTAACATTCCCTTTAGGAGCTTGGGGCGGAAAATAGACTTTAATACCGCCCCTAAATCCCCTGAAGGGGACTTGAAATTACAACCGTATTGTCTAACGATTTTCTGAAAAATAGGACATTATTTAATTTTTATTACTTATACACTGCTTTTCCGGGTTAATTTTAATTTACACCGAAGTAAAAACTCCTTAGAGTTTCCGTTCTAATAACATTAACGACTAACATTTGTTCGTCCTCTCTACCCCACAATTTTATTTTTTGTATTAGTTTAAACATTGCGTTATACATGTCCGTAGAGGCAAGGCATATTATGTAGAGACAAGGCATGCCTTGTCTCTACATTGAATTTAAAAAAGGAAGAGAGGATACCCTTTAAAGATATCCTCTCTTCCTTTTACAGGAATAGGAAAAGAAAATTATTAATTAACAATAAGGTCATATTCTATTACTGACTCATCTTTATTTATAAATTTCAGCACATATTGCCCTTTCTCATGAGGGGTAAATTCATATTTTACTATTATTGGCATAGCAGCCATAGTGCACATAGTATTTTTTGTTGTACCTCCGTAGGCTTTAATTAAAATAGTTTTTCCATTGCTGTCATCTGATAAAAAAGTTGAAACATAATCACATCCGCTTGAAGTTGGACAAGAAACATTGAAAGTTACAGCCTGATTTAGGACCCCTACAGTTGGTCCTTCCACATTAATAATGTTCCATTGAACAAGTTCTTCAACAGGATTTTCAACTGATTCTCCACAACCGGTTAACATGCTTATTATCATAGCCAAAAGTATAGTTTATGTTTTCATAAGTTTATATTAAACAGTCATTGATGTTGAATATTACAAATCAGCACGTTAGACATTTTTAGTTGCTTCTATGATCATTCAGATTTAATCATTTTGATACAAATGCTTCTCAAATAATACAGATGCAAAACTGTGGCTAATCGTTGCATAAATGGTGTATGGTTATGAAAATATCCAATGCATCACTCCGTTTTGCATTAGGCAGACATATTCCGGGCTTTCAACTCAAAGCTACTTTCAATTTAAAAAACAAAAGAAAAGAGAATGCCCTTTAAGGACATCCTCTCTTCTTTTTTGTAAACAACAAATTAATAGTTAATAGTTGGTTGTAACTCTTTTTGCTACTTAAATTTCTACAACGAGGTATTTAGATACACTCCAGAATTTCGAAGCATTGATGATTTCAATGGTGATTTTCTTGTCGGCACCAATAGTCAGTTTATAACTGCTCTGAGGGTGCAATGATAGAATCTTTGCCTTTTTGCTGTTGGTAGGTATAGACGAAATGTTTCGTAAGTCAACCTTTGTAAAGTTTTGCAAATCGAAATCGGTAGCCATTACTTTCTTAGCCTGGAAAAGTCCACCGCCCGAAATAATTTTTGCCTCTTTAAGCTTTTTGGTGGTAGCCACACAATACCATACGGTATTCAGATTAGCGTCCTGACCTTGTATGGTAGACTTTTGTTGTTCAATAGCAGTTTGTTGTTCTACAATATTCTTGCTCTGAACATCTACAGTAGAGCTAAGCTCGGTGATTTTGATGTTTTTCTGATCAAGTTCTGTCTGCAATGATTTAATCTGAGCGGTTTTTTCATCCATCTCGGTTTGTAGACGTTTGATTGTTTCGGCCAACATACTATTAGCTTTTCCTTTTTTCGACGACAAACGCTGCAACTCCGCAATTTTTGCTTTGTTTTGCTCCATGCTTTCTTTTATAGCTTTCATCTGAGCGGCTATCACTTCTCTTTTGTTGGCAGTTTTACCTTCTACGCCCTTGAGGTTAACCTGCATCTGTTTTTGATTCTGACTGATTTCCGAGAATCCGGCTTCAATATCATTCAACACAGCAAGCGTTTGGTTATAATTAGAATCCAAAGCCTGCTTTACCTGTTCCAGCGAGTCGCGCTGAGCAACAGCAGCTTTGTACTTTCCCGAATTCTCAACGCACGATACCGATAGAAATACGACTGCTGCAATAACTGCATAAAATCTGATTGTTTTCATCTTTTTTTTTGAGTTTAATGGTTTATTATTTATATTAAGAGATACAATAGTTACTCCAAAAAGATAACTAACTAATAACGTTTTATTTATATTTTTTGTTTAGTGTGGAATAATGTAACATAATGAGGAAAAGAGCCATCAGTTCTTAATTACAAATGGTTAATTATCAATTATAAACTGTGAACTATGAATCACTAATTATTAATAATTAAAAATTGCCATTAACAATTAACACCTATTCTTTTACAATATTTCCTTTAGCGTCAATATTAATGCTTTTACTTTCTCCGGTAGTTGGATTTTTAAAAGTTACGACATAAAAAATTATTCCTTTCACCACATAAGCTGTTTCAGCAGTATCCCAACCTTGCGATTTGAAATTAGTACCAAGATCTTTTACAGCTTGAGGTAAATCAACAGATTTCATTTCGGTTTTAACAGGTTCAACTGTCGTTGTTGTAATAACAGTAGTAGTTATAGAATCTTTTGGAGTCTTCATTTCAGTTTTAAGCGAATCAACTTTAGTTACAGTTACAACCGTAGTTTTTGTGGAATCCTTTGCAACTTTAATAGTCTTCTGAGCGGAAATTGATACAGCGGTCGTCATTAGAAAACCGAATGCAATGAACATTATCTTTTTCATATTCTGTTTGTTTGTTTACTGATTAATAATAGGCCAAAGTTCGGTAACTTTTGGAGATCGGATGTTACACAACTTCGTTTATTAATTATATAATTCACACATCCACAAAAAAACTATTAATGATTAATGGTCAATGATAAATTGTCAATTGCCTGTCATTGATAATCTATCATGAAAAACTAATCATTTATCATCACATCACCACATCATCACATCACCACATCACCACATCATTAAAATGGGTATCCAATAGCTATATTCAATATCAGATTATTGCCTCTCCAGTGACCGCTTCCAAAGTTTATCTCATTAATTACCCAACGGTGGTCTGTCAACCAGGGCTTTCGTAATGGCGTGGCTAAATCAAAACGGAGAACAAAAAATGATACGTCGGCTCGTAATCCAAACCCGGCACCTACAGCCAGTTCATTCATAAAAGTGGAGAACGCAAATGGAGTTCCCTGTGTCGAAGAGTTCGATTTCTGTAACCACACATTTCCGGCATCAACAAATAAGGCACCTTTCAGAAACTTATAAATGCCAAAACGGTATTCTCCATTCATTTCCAGCTTTATATTACCACCCAGTTGAAGAAACTCATTGGTGTTGGTAATCTGATGATACCTTCCCGGTCCGAGTGAATTGATCTGGAAAGCACGAATACTGTTTGGACCACCACTAAAAAACTGTTTATTATAAGGCAAAACAGATGAATTACCATAAGCATCGGCTACTCCGGCAAAAAAGCGAAAGACCAGTTTATCATTGTCGTTAAAATTGAAATAAACACGGTTATCGATACTAAGCTTTGCATATTGCGAATAAACAGAACCCACTATCTTTGACGGATTAGAGGGTGTTGGTCTCTGGCCAGCTATCAGTTCTGCTAACGAAAGCATATTACCTGCCGTTTCGGCAAAAAAGTGGAAATAATATTGCAATTGCTTTCCCTGTACAGACTGTTCGTTGTAAGTAAATGCATAATTAGCACCCACAATAAATTGTTCTTCGTAGCTTTTTTTCAGAAAACTATTACTATCCAATAAAGCTGTAAAAACACCTGATTTATTGGTAACGGAAGTGTAACTTATATTCACGGGATTGAACTCATGCTCCACTCTGAAACTATTTTTCCACTTAAAACCATACGTAAACTGAAGCGTATTCATATTAAAATACCCCACTCGTTTCAGAAAGTTATAGGAAAGCGAAAAATCTGTTTTCGGAATGTACACACTGTTGGAGGGTGTAATTTTGAAAGGAACCAGAAATTTCGGAAATGTAAGCTCTATTTGCGGATTAAAGGCATATGAAAATGAGTTTTTATTTGCCCCACTCAACTGTGCTTCAAACGATCCGGCCGTAGTCAGCTTTAATAGTTCAGCTCCTTTAAAAGCATTCCGGTTAGACATACTCAGATTCATACGGGGCCCGGTATAGTTATTTGATTTGGTAACCAAATCAAGCTCTGCCTGAAAATTGTAAACGGGCATAGGCGTCAATAAAATATTTGCATCAAAATAACCTGCCGCAGTAGTATCGCTTTCAGAAAACTTAACCTGTACAAACTTAAAGTTACCCATCGACATAAGTCTGTTTAAAGTAATAGTATGCTTCTCTCTGGAATATACCTCACCCTTTCGCAAATAAACCGACCTTAAAATTACATTGGGATGAATAAGCATATCCGATTCTTTGCCCCTGAAAATAGTATTTTGAAACTGTAAGGTATCCTTTGTGCTATCGCGCACAGCATCTCTCAATGAATAATTCTGATCGACAAAGACATTCTTAATACGATACACTGTCAATGCATTATCCGAAATACTATCTTTCAATGTAACTTTAAAAGATATAGTATGATTTACGTTCGAAGTATCGGCCTTGAACAACAGATAATCAGGATTAAAATAGAAGTATCCCTTGTTTTTCAGCATAGCATCAATGCGTGTACGCTCTGCCTTTAGTTTATCCAGACTATAATCCTGCTCGGCATTTATGAGTGAATTATTTTTATCGGAGAGTATCAAATGACTCAAACTATCATCCGAAATGTCATAAGTGACCTCTTTGATCGTGTAAGGTTTATGAATATGAGTGGTATATATAACGCTGGCAGTATGCTTCTTTTCAATAATTTTATATTCCGTATGACTATTGAAAATACCCATATTAAACAGTTTGGCATCAATAGCAGCAGATGTAACTCCCGGATTGGTATTGGTCATCAATACCGGTGCTTCTCCGGTTTTCTTTAGCCACTTTTTAAATTTACTTTTAGGCTTTTCGCCTGCAGACATGTATAGCCACAGTTGCGGATGCATACCAAAAAAGCTACTATTGGGTTTTGGACGAACAGAAGCCAGCGCAGCAGCTTTAATTTCTTTTTTATTTACTTTTTCTGTCGATTCCAACTTTATTTGTGCACCGCTATAAAGCTTTGCTCCTGCCGGTAAATGCTTCGTGCCACTACAGGAAAAAAGAAGGAGACAAAGAAGGAGCATGAAAAAAGAACCCATAACCCTCAAAGGAGGATTTGAGAGAACCCCTAACCCCTTCTGAAAGGAAACAGGGATAACCCCTAACCCCTGAAGGGGAACAGAGTTACTTTCGTCTACTATGTTTTTCTCTTTATTCATTTCTTTTTATAGTTTCTCTTTAGTAGTTGACGGTTTTAGTTCTTTTGCCGCTTTAGGTGTAACAGTCGTTCGACTATTCTTTTTAGGCGCCGCGAAAAATTCTTTCCATTTATTGAAATCACGTACATAAATTACGCCACCACCGGTTTCCACAATTTGCCCTTCAATAGCACCATCGTATAAATTATGTCTGAATCCTTTCAAACGATACCGCCCGTCTTTGGTCAGTTTATACTCTATAGTTACATCGCTGGTGATTTCACTGGTCGAATTTTGTTTTGCTTTTTCACCTTCAATATCCACTGATCCTCCAAGCTGAACTGTGAGTCGTTGGTTAAAAAGTTCTTTTTTCAATCCGATTTCCACTTGGGTTCTTCCCTGAGCCTCGCCCGATTGATAATCATTATACGATTGGACATCAAAATTCAACGACATGCCCGGTATAAATTTGGAACTCAACTGATTTAATTGAGCCGATAACAAATTGCCTATGGTTGAACGAACCAGGGTTGAAGTAGGATCTATTTCAGTTTGTAAAGGATTTTCCTGCACAAACCGTCCCAATACCAATAAAGCAAACACCTGTTTGTTCAACGACGACGGATCATCATTCAACATTATCAGTTTTTGATTCACAGCTCCGCTCAGAATTCCTTTATCTTCCGGTCGGAGTTGTATCTCAAAGCTGATTTCGGGTTTCAATATCGGACCACGCAGTTTCAACATTACGATAAACGGATACATCTGTTTATACGCTCCCAGATCAGCAGCACTCATTCCTGTCATCTGTGCGCCCATCTGATCGGCCACCAAATCATACGGAGCTGCACGAACCGTATAGCTGGCATTAATATTTACATCCGCATCCAGCGGATCGCCATTCCATATAATAGTACTTCCAGAAATGATACTGAACTTTCGTTTAATAACCGATTCTATCGAAATCAGATAACTTCCGTCATCCAGATTGTAAGCACCGGTCAGAGTCATCTTTCCACTTCTGTCCATGGCAAAGCTTAATGCAGCATCCCCTCTTACCACCAATGAATCGGACGATGTCGGATCCATCAATAAACGGAGTGTGGCTTCTTTATCCACTTCCACAATGGATGAAAGATCGAATCCGCTGAACCCCGACTTTTTAATCACCTTTTTATCCGAACGATATAATATAGAATTGAGATTTTGTTTGGTGTTGAATTCTACCACATCCTCGCCTTTATCCGTAGTGACTTTGTCTTCGGGAACTGCAAAGGTGAAGTTAGATCCTTTTTTCATTTTCAACTTTGCATTCACTACCGGTAAAGCCATTGGTCCCTTTATGTCTATCTGACTATTAATAATCATCCTGCCATAAAATTCTTTATTATCTTTCACCGTAGTGTTGAAAAGCAAAAAGTCTCTGGTATCAACATGCAACCCGAAAATGTAATCAGTAAAACGCTTCATCTTAATGTTACCGTCAATAACCGCTTTATGCTGGCTGGCATCCCACATGGTGAACTTATCAAAATAGATTCCATCTTTCTCCAGACGGACTGTTTCATGTTTTAGTTCGTAGCGGTTATTAAAGTAAGCCGGATTTAAAAATGCATTATTGAAAGTCAGTTGACCAGTAATATCCGGTGCAGCAGCACTCCCGGCTATCAGGAAGTTTCCACTTACAGTCCCCGATGCTTCTTTTATCTGTCCCATCGAAAAAGCTTCCATTGTTTTCATCGATAAGGATTGAATATCTGCTTTTATATTAAGCGAATTATTTCCAGCATCGGGCAAAAAGTAACCGGTTGCCGTCAGGTTATTGTCAGTTCCCGATAGTTTGGCTGTAATATCAAACCGTTGGGTAGTAGGATTGTCTGCTTTCAGCGAGAGGTTGCCAATGGGAACAGTCCGCACAAACAGGTTCTTAATATCAGCATCGGCAATGATTCCATAAGAGTTGTTCACTCTCTTCAGCAATACATTTCCATCCACATTGCCTTTGGCCAGACTACTATCTTTCTCCACAATGCGGGAAATATCCTCCAGTCTGAAATTCTTGATGGCAATATTCAAATCGTCATTAAACTTATCGTGTACCGAAGCTATATTCAGATGACTCTGATCATTGCTCAGAAACAGATTATGAACCTTAAAGCCTGACTTTCCGAACTCAACATAATTATCCGGGGCAATATTCCAGCGATTATTCATAATATAAAATTGGTTGGGATCCAGTGTCAGTTTATAGTCAGATTTATCGGTGGTCAGCTGTGACTTAATTACCAGCCTTTTATTTTTATCTTTGTCGATAGAAGACAGATTAGCCAACAACTTATTGTCTGCCAACTGTCCTTCAAACAGCAGGTTTGCAAAGTTGATTTGAGAGTTTGCAATGCTGCCACTTGACACACGGTAATTCAATGCTGTAGAATCGGAATTCACATCTAAAGCCAGATCATTTATTTCCGTTGTACCATATAAAATTCGTTTTACGGTAGCATTCAGGTTCAGACTATTCTTTTTGCTATCAAAACTTCCCGCTATAATGCCCGGTTCGAATTCTGTCAGTTGGGGTAAAAGTACTTCAGATAGAATAGGATGATTATAAACCTGTAGTT
>JAATGT010000264.1 GCA_015654525.1 Bacteroidales bacterium | reverse complement strand
TCAGGGGATTTAGGGACGGTATTAAAGTCTATTTTCCGCCCCAAGCCCCTAAAGGGGATGTTAAATAGTATCGTCTTTGAAAAATTAAAATGGTACATTATATTCATTCCATTACTTAGGTTCTCTAATATATCCCAAAGAGAGAAATATTTCAGTTTGTTTCTTATTGGTTTAAAGCTTTCGAAGAAGTCCATTGTTATATTTATTAGTTTCTTATTTATACAATTTTCCCCCGCCACTTATCGCAACGGGGGAAAAAACATAAGGTCTTTATTTGCTTTCAGGTGTATCCGGAGTATCTTTTCCACCTTCGAGCCCATGATATACTTTGCGAAGTTCGTCCATTTTGTTGAACAGGGCTGTTATGGTATCGTTTGGTGCAAAGTTCATCATTTGCTCTATAGCCGTGCAATACTGCATATAGGCTGCTATGGCTACCGGCTTTACCGAAGTCGCTGACTCGGGACGCTCGGAGTATTCGGCATTACGACTTTTCCATTTAAGATCAAAAGCCTTGTTTTTCTCAGCAGTTGACACAAACAAACCGTCAATGTCAATTACTTTTGCTGCAGCTATAAGGTCGGGGCGCGCATTGTATTTTGTAATCATATCCTCTACGATGCCTGTTTCAATATCTTGTGGAAGATCGTTTACAGTCCAGAATGGAGCCAGAAAAAGCTGCAGCAGCGATGCTGCCGATTTCTTTTCGGGGTTACTACTTTTCAGAAACGACGTATTTACCCGTTTTATCTCGATTAAGTCGGCATCACGGTCTACATCGAGTCCCTGAATTTGTGTGGTAAAGCTACTTTTAGTAGTCGTGTTGAGCGATACAACCAGCTGTTGGTTGATACTTTCAAGATAATTTAACCCAGCTCCGGCAATAGGTCCGATCTGGCTTATAATCGGTTTGGATAGTTCGATGGTCGATTTGTTGAGAGTATAAAGCGCTTTTACCGATAGTTTCGACACGTAAAGTGGCGAGAAAGAATGATTTTCCATTTTAGTGACATTTAGAATTAGTAATATAAAAGATTTATTGTTGTAGCAACTGGCTGTTTTATTTCAGAAAAATTTTCTTTACCGTTTTTATCGTCCGGAAAATGGTGCGGAAAATTTTTTTATCGTTTTTCTTGCCTGGAAAATGGTGCAGAAAATTTTTTTACCATTTCTCTTGTCCGGAAAATGCTACAGAAAATTTTTCTAGCATTTTCCCGGATTCGTTTATCTCCGCAATATTGTCGTTTTTTAATCTTAATAAAAATAATGTAGTGCTCATTTATATTTGTACATACAAAAGATTATTTAGATGATCATTAAAAAATGTGGTATGCTTCAAAGATCATTTTCGCGACAAATATAATAACTTAATTTGAAATATTAAGCCAATTAGTGGATACTTTACAACTAACTTTAATATATTTTAAAATAAATACTATTGTGAGATTGTTAGGCGCTGCGAAAGGAAGAGTGCTAGATGTAGTGGGTGGGGGTGAAGGATTAAAAAAACGGGGACAGAACTGTGCAGTTCTGTCCCCGTTTTTAGGGTTTAATTCGTGTGCTTTGTATCTTATTCTTGTGGCGTTTCGTCGCCCACTGGAATACCTTCGGGTGCGTCTATATCTTCCATGCCCGATGAGTCGGTGGCAGTGGTGTCTACCCGCAAGTGTGTTACACAAGTATAATTGCGCGAGATTGGTTCCTTGGGTTTGGTCGGGAATTTACCGCGGTATTGAGTCAGTTTGGGGTCTTTTAGAACTTTTTCCATAAACATACCGAATATAGGCAGTGCTGTGCGGCTTCCTTGTCCCAGTTCGCCGGTGCGGAAGTGCACGCAGCGTTGCTCGCCACCCACCCAGGCACCTCCTACCAGTTTAGGCGAAACGCCTACGAACCAGGCATCGGAGTGGTTGGACGATGTTCCGGTTTTTCCACCAAAGTCGGTATTGTAATGGAATAAATCCCAGCTCCACAGTGCACGGGAAGTTCCACCGGGTTCGGTCATACCACCTTTCAGCATTTCGGTCATCAACCACGACACTTCGTAAGGAATTACCCGTTTTTGTTCTGTTTTTTTCTCGTATACCACCTTGCCGTCTTTGTCCTCAATGCGGGTAATCATAATCGGGTCGTGATACATCCCTTCGTTTATCACCGTGGCGTAGGAATTTACCAGTTCCAGCAGCGAAACGTCTGACGAACCGAGGCAGGTCGACGGTTTGTTTTCGAGTGGTGTTCTGATTCCCAGCAGATACGCACATTTAATAATTTCGGGTATACCTACTTGTTGTGCCACCTGCACGGCTATGGTGTTGATCGATTGTGCAAAGGCATTTTTCAGTGAAACGGCATAGCCAATGCTGTACCCATTAGCATTGCGGGGAGTCCATGTTTTATCGCCGCTACCTTCTTTGTAGTTCCAGCTCACCGGCTTGTCGGTCATCATATCGCAGGGCGACATGCCTTGCAGGAAGCCCGCCGTGTAGTCGAATAGTTTGAAGGTAGACCCAGGTTGACGTTTGGACTGTGCTACCTTGTCGTATTGCCAGAATTTAAAGTCAATATCACCCACCCAGGCTTTTACGTTTCCGGTTTCGGGTTCCAGAGCCACAAAACTACTGTGCATAAAGCGGTTCATGTAGCGGATAGAGTCCATGATGCTCATCGTCATTTCTTTTTCACCTTTGTCGTAATCAAATACTTTGACTTTATGGGGTCTGTTCAGAAAATAGGTGATCGAATCGGGGTAGTTTTTTTTATATTTCGCTACCAGCGAAGCGTAAGCTTTTGTTTTGTGAGCAATGTCTTCTACAAAGTTTGGAATCTCTTTGTGGTTTTCATCTTGCCATGGGTTTTGTCCACGCCAATGGTCGTCGAACTTGCGTTGCAGGCCGCGCATCTGTTTGTGCAATGCCTCTTCGGCATATTTCTGCATGCGCGAGTCGATGGTCACGTAAATCTTTAATCCATCGGAATAGATGTCGTATCCGTTTTCTTCTTCCCATTTCTGCAAATATTTTTCCAGATAAGCGCGGAAGTGAAGTGCATCGCCATCGTACGATTGTTCTACGCTGTAATTTAATCGAATTGGAATTTCCTTCAACGAATCGCATTCGACACGACTTATTACCTTCAACTTAGCCAAATTGTCAAGCACTACATTGCGGCGCACCATTGATCGTTGTGGATGTGCAATAGGGCTATACGAAGTGGTTGCTTTCAGCAGTCCCACCAGCGTAGCCGATTGTTCGTAGTTGAGTTTGGCCGGAGTAGTATTGAAAAACGTTTTGGCAGCTGTATGAATACCATACGCATTACTACCGAAATCTACTGTATTAAGATATTTGGTAAGAATTTCTTTTTTGCTGAAAAACATTTAAATCTTCACTGCAGTTGTCCATTCTTTGGTTTTACTGATAATCAGTTTTACTCCGGGAATGTAGCCGAATAACCCGGTGGAATACTGGTTTCTGGTTTTGTACATATTCTTCACCAACTGCTGGGTAATGGTACTTGCACCACGACTCCGACCCTTGGCCATATCTTTCAATGCGGCAAAAACACCTTTAAAATCAATACCAAAATGTTGATAGAACCGTTCATCCTCTGTTGAAATCAATGTTTTAATCAACTTAGGTGAAATCTCTTCGTAGGTTACCGGTGTTCTGTTTTCTCGGAAGTATTTACCCAGTACTTCTCCGTCGGAGGTATAAATGACAGAGGCCACACTCTGATTAGGGTTGCTGATACTGCGCAGTCCGGGCGACTTGCCGAATAGCCACAAAAAGTTGATGTCGACAATGAACAGGTATAGTAAAAACAGAACGATGGTTGTGATAACCACGTTCGGAATTTTGAGATACCACGCCAGCCCTTTGTAACGTTTGTATCGCGCTTTACGCCATGTAATAAATTTATTCCACCAAATTGGAAGCTGAGTTAAAAGTTTTCCCCACCATACTTTAATTAACTCTACAAGAGCGGTGAGTAGTGTCCTAATTGTATTCCACATAATGTTTTTCAGATTTTGGGTGCAAAGTTAAGGTAAAAGATGGAATTATGTACCTTTTCAAAGGCTTAGGATAAGAATCTTTTTCGAATTTTTGATGAGGGAACCATACAATGATCTCTTTTGCCAAATACTTTATAACGTGTGCCGGCAATAAACCGGTAAAATACGTTTCGCACTGCCTCCGGGATGAGTCTAAAAATGCCCGACAACCTCCATATTCCGCCCAAATCCGTTAGTATTTCCAATGCCGCCGTCGATTGTTGCAGGCAGGCGTTGTTCTTTATATAAATAACCGTGTTGAACTCCGTATTGCTCAGTCCGAATGGCTTCAGCAGTTGTTCTGCAACCGCTGATTGTAAGGATGCAAACACAAACAATTCTTTTTTGTCCCGTTTAATAAGGAACAATATCCAAGCGCAACAAAAATTGCAAACCCCATCGAATAGAATAACCGCTTGCTGATGCATTTTGTGTGAGATTGATTTTCCTTTTAAACGAATCAAATGATAGGAATGTTGACCGGCATCAAAAAAAGGTTCGGTCTACATCAGTAAACCGAACCTTTTAGTTACGAGGATATAGTTACAAGGATATAGTTACAAGGATATAGTTACAAGGATATAGTTACAAGGATATAGTTACAAGGATATAGTTACAAGGATATAGTTACAAGGATATAGTTACGAGTTATAAGGAATTAGTCCCAGGAATGTAGATGCAGATAAACTTGCGTCTTGTTAACTTGTCTACTCGTTAACTCGTCAACTAACTCGTAACTTGTAACTCGTTAACTTGTAACTAAAAAACCTACAACCCAAATTCCGCTTTAATTTCAGCCACCTTGTCTGTTTTTTCCCAGGTAAACAATTCTACGGTTTGCGACAAGTCATGTCCGTTTCCGTCTTTGAAATGTTTGGTAACAGTTACCGGTGTACGTCCCACATGACCGTACGAAGCGGTTTCTTCGTAAATCGGGAAGCGCAGTTTCAGTCGTTCTTCAATCGCTTTCGGGCGCATGTCGAACAGTTTCTCAATTTTAGCTGCAATCTCACCATCATTTTGTTTTACCTGAGTAGTTCCGTAAGTGTTCACATACAGGTTCATTGGTTTTGCCACTCCAATAGCATAAGCCACCTGTACCAATACTTCGTCAGCTAAACCGGCAGCCACAATATTTTTAGCAATATGACGTGCTGCATAGGCTGCCGAGCGGTCTACCTTCGAAGGATCTTTTCCCGAAAAAGCACCACCACCGTGAGCACCCTTGCCACCGTAAGTATCCACAATGATTTTACGTCCGGTCAGTCCGGTGTCACCGTGAGGGCCACCGATTACAAACTTTCCGGTTGGGTTTACGTGCAGTACAAAGTCATCTTTGATAAGCTGAGCAAACTGAACATCTAGTGCTTTCACACGTGGAATCAGAATGTCTTTTACATCCTTGCGAATGGTTGCGAGCATTTCTTCGTCGGCTTGTTCCTGTGTTTTAGTGGCGGTAGGCTGTACAAAATCATCGTGCTGAGTAGATACTACTATTGTGTGCACTTTCACCGGATGGTTATTGTCGTCGTATTCAATCGTTACCTGCGATTTTGAGTCGGGGCGGAGGTAAGTCATTACCTTGCCTTCGCGGCGGATAGCCGCTAGTTCTTCTACCAATGCGTGCGATAAATCCAGTGCTATCGGCATTAGGTTTTTGGTTTCCTTGCAGGCATAACCAAACATCATTCCCTGGTCGCCAGCACCCTGATCCATCGGGTTGGTGCGTTCCACACCCTGATTTATATCGCTAGACTGTTCGTGAAGTGCCGAGAAAATGCCACACGAATCACCATCGAATTTGTATTCGCTTTTTGTATAGCCAATGCGGTTAATTACCTTGCGGGCTACTTCTTGTACGTTTACGTAAGCGCTTGATTTTACTTCGCCGGCCAAAACTACCTGACCTGTTGTTACCAGTGTTTCGCATGCAACTTTAGAGTTTTTGTCCTGAGCCAGAAAGTTGTCCAGAATGGCATCGGAAATCTGGTCGGCTACTTTGTCGGGATGACCCTCTGATACCGATTCGGATGAAAATAAATATCCCATAATGTATTAATATATAGTTTACAATTCATGATTTTGAACGTAAAACACGGGGATCGGAAGCTTGCGAGGACTATAAATGAGCAGAAAAGAGGTTGCAATTTAGCATTTTTTTCTGTGGTTGCAAGCAGTCCAAATCTCTCCACATTTTACGATGCAAAAGTACGGAAACAATTTTGAATGACAAAACTTTGAGTTTGTCATATTCGTGTCCAATAGATGTTTTTCTTGAGTTTAAGTCTATCGGATTATATAGCTAAATGCATTGGATACTAGTTCGACAGCGATTCGAAAAATAATTTCATGTCGTTCCACGAATTCAGATCGGCTGGTTTATTGTATTCTATTGGCATGTTAAACCTCTTTCCCGCTGCTGTTGAAGCTGGATTGCTATAAGCATGAGTGGCATTTGGGTAAACAATGAATTTATAATCAGCACCAATCGAATCCAATTGATGCCTGAAGATGCTTATGTCCTCCTCAGATATAAATTTATCGTTACCTCCGTGGCAAACCAGTATCTTTGCTTTTAGTAGTTCTTTATCGGCCGGTACGCCTTTTAATCCTCCGTGAAAACTTACAACCCCTTTTAGATCGATCCCAAGTTTAGCCGAATTCAACACCATTGAACCTCCAAAGCAGTAGCCAATGGCAAAAATAGTAGTTGTATCGGTCTGCTTGTATTCTTTTATTTTGGCAATTGCTGCGTCCAGTTGTGCTTTTGCCAGCTGTGGGTCTGCGTAGAATGGTGCAGTTAATGCCTGCGCTTCAGTCGGATTGGCTGCTATTTTTCCTTCGCCAAACATATCCACAGCAAAAGCTATATATCCAAGTTTGGCCAGCTGTATGGCTCTCGTTTTAGTATAATCGGTCAGTCCCCACCATTCGTGGACAATTAAAACCGCCGGACGCTTGCCTTTGATGCTCTGATTGTAGGAAATAAATCCTTTGAATTCTTTGTTGTCAATTGAATAGGTGATGTTTTCTTCTTTTATCATTGATTTTTTATCTTTTTCTTTAAAACCAAAACTGATTATAGCTACGATGAGTATAATTAAATAGGTAATAAAATGTCTGATTTCCATTGCTCGTGTATTTAGACCTGAAAACTAAAATTAATTGTATTTGAAACAAACAATGAACGATAAATGTTCGTTGCGGATGCTTTTGCGGATGCTTTTCTCGTAAATATTATTTTGTTATGAAAAACTGAGAATTATATTCTAATGAATAAGAGCCTAAAATAGTTTGACTATTTTAGGCTCTCTGCAATTAACATGTTAGTGTTTTTTTAATCAATAATAGTAAGAAATTCTGTTTTCGGGTGACGAACCTTTTTCAGATTTACCAACCAGTCGTTGACTTCATCACGGTAGCCGATTGGCAATATTGTTACGCTCTTCAATCCTTTTTCGTTTAGTTTAAGCAGTTGGTCCAGCTCTTCGCCAATGAATCCTTCCATTGGTGTTGAATCTACTTGTAAGCTGGCTGCTTCAGCTATTGCAAAGCCGAATGCAATGTAAGCCTGACGTGCAGTGTGGGCAAGGTTGGCTTCTGCAGATTGATTCAGATACATTTCTTTTAGCCGGTCGGTGTATGCTCTGTAGCGGTCTGAAGGTTGCTCTCTTTCTGTGGTGGTGTGTGCATATATGTTATCAATGCGCTCGGCTGTATAATTATCCCAAGCTGCAAATACCAGTAAATGGGAACAGTCTGCTACTATTTGTTGATCATACGCAATAGGTACAATTTTATTTTTTAATTCCTGATTGCTGATAACTAATACTTCGAACGGTTGCAGACCTGACGAAGTAGGAGCAATCCATGCTGCTTCTACAATTTTATCAACTAAAGCTTGATCTACTTTTTTTGTTGGATCGAATTTTTTTGTGGCGTATCGCCATTTGAACGCATCTAATAGTTCCATTTTTGTTTTGCTGATTATTTAAGTGTGTAATTATATTTGTTGTAGTTGTTTGCTTAATAATTGAGATGATAATAAAACGGTTGAATTTCGTTGCTGAGATTCAACCGTTGGGATATATATATAAACGTCAGCAAGTGACGGAAAGCTCAGAATCTTTATTATCTAATGTCGAACAAGGTCTCTTTGCTTTTTCTTACCTTAGCAGCTTTAGCCAAAAAATCATTTGCTTCATCGCGATAGCCAAGTGTAAGAATGGTAGTTGAGCCAAGGTTTTGTTTGTCGAGTCCCAGTAATTTATCCAATGCTTCCGGGTTAAATCCTTCCATAGGTGTTGCGTCTACTTTTTCATTGGCAGCGGCTACAATGCCTACTCCAAAGGCCAGATAAGCCTGATGCGCTGCCCATACAAAGTTTTGTTCGGCGCTTCCTGCTACGCTTCCCGCAAACATGCCTTTAAAACCTTCCAGACTTTCTACCGAAATAGATCTTGTTTTGGCCATTAATTCGATATATTCATCTACTTGTTCGGCTGTCACTTTTTTGTTTGCAGCAAAGACAAGCACATGCGAGGCTTCTTTAATTTGTGGTTGCTGACAAGCGTTGTTGAAAATCTCCTCACGTTGTTTGGCATCTTCAATAACAATAACTTTAAATGGTTGCAGACCTCCCGATGTAGGAGCCAGTCGAATGGCTTCAAGGATGTTGTCTACTTTTTCCTGCGGAACTTTTGTTCCGTTCATGCGTTTGGTGGCATATCGCCATTTCAGGGTGTCTGTCAAGCTCATATTCTGGTTTATTTTAGTTGTTTTTGCTATATAACATCTATAAATGAATGATTGTTCAATTAAAAACTATTTTTTTTATTATTTTGTTCCGACTGCCCGCCATGATGCTTCAAAAATATCGATCAGATCGTTGGTTGACAGTGTAATTGCTGTAGTTCTTGTTTTTTTTACCATATAACTTATAGGGGCAAATAACAGGCTATAAATTATATCGTTTCCCAACGGTCGCAACAATCCACAGGCTTTTGACTGGTCGAATAGTTTTTTGAATACCGGACAATAATCCAGCGTACTCTTTTTGTCAACCTGCTCTATAAGTGGACAGTTAGAAAAGTTTTGTAAAAAGTTATATTCCTCCGGATTGTCGGTTATGTATTGGTAATGGCTTAGCCATATTGTTCTAAAAGTTCCTTTTGAAGGAGTCAGATCAGTCCCTTCGCTAAAATACGAATGCCCCATTTTTGATTTCAGATGGATGAATAGTTTGTTTATCATGTCATCTTTGTTCTCAAAATACAGGTAAATTGTTGCTGCCGAAACATCTGCTTCGCTGGCTATTTTAGACATAGAGCTGCCCTGAAAACCTTCTGTGTTTATTACCCGCATAGCTGCCTGGTAAATACGGGTTACTTTATCTTCGTCTTTTACTCTCATGCTGCAAAGATAACTGAATGGTTATTTATTTATATCAATGTTCTGGTTAAACTTTTTCTTTTCTCTCTTTCTTTGTAGTTTCTTTGCGTGGAATTTTGGATGAAATAAAGGAAAGAGGGGGGGTGATAAGTAAGCAATACTATAGTGATCTGTTTTCTGAAAGCAAAGTGCAGATCAACATCTTGTAACTATTTACTTGTAGCTACTCAGATGGATAGGATATTTGATGATGGAGAGTAATTTCTGTGAAAATATAGCCCGGAACGATGGAGCAAAGCTAAAGTTTATGTTCTGCTATTTTAATGTTGATGCATACCGATTCCAGCTTGTCTCGTCTCCATTAAAAGTATTGATGTCTACGTTGCCATTAATTCCGTCTACTTTGCCATTGTGAGCATGTTGCCAGAATAGCCAGTTTCGTCCGTCAGGCAGTTTGGGCTTTTTACTGAAGGTGCAAATCCAAATCGGATTTTTTAGAAATTCTCCTTTTATAAAGCGGTTGTAAGAGTCCATATTGGTGTAAATGATTATTCTGCAATTCAGTGTAGACTCCACTATCAGCAGATACTTTCTGATTTCTGCTTTTATTTCTTTATTACTTTTGTAGATCGGGAGGTTTCCCCATTCCTCAACGTCCAGTACGGGTGGAAGTTTGCCCGGATCGTGAAGTGCATGTGATAAAAAATTTTGAGCCTGAACTTTCCCTGCTTTGTTAAACCTAAAGAAATGGTATTCTCCCACTTTTATATTTGCCTTTAAAGCGTGTGTAAGATTTATATAGTAATTAGGGTCAATATAATCCTGACCTTCGGTAGCTTTTATATAAATAAAACTGATTTTTTGTCTTTTTATTTTCTGCCAATCTATTATTCCTGTGTGTTTTGATATATCTATGCCTGTAATTGGATATATACTTTTATCGATGCTGATTCCTTTTGGGCTAAAATAGTTGCGTAGTTGCAATATTCCCCAAATCAGCAGAAAAAGCAGGACAATCAGTAAGATAATATATTTTTTCTTCATCGGTATTCAGCATCTGAGAACAATATTTTTGCTCAATAGAGATTCTTTTCAGGATTTAATGACTCTGAATTACGAAAGTATCCATAATTCATGCTTGTTTTCAAAGGCTTAACTTTGGCTTGGTTGTGGGTTTAAAGTTAGCTATAAACTTTTATAAAGTATATAGGGTCTTTGAATTTTAAGGATTTATTCTGCTTGTAATACTTATTTAACCTGAGTTCGGGGTAAGCAATAAATGAAAAAGCAGAATCAACTCAATAATACATCTTGGTTATCAAATATATTTAAAAATAATATGCCGGTGCGCTGCACCTTCGATTTATGTGTCTAAATTTCTACAAGTAGCTCGGTGCGCTGCACTTTTTTGTGGGACAGAGTCCCCCAATATTTGTAGTATTAGGTATCAATTATCATCATTAGGTGCAGCGCACCGTAATATTCAATTGTATGGCTTGAAAAATGAATCCAAGCTTATCCCGAACTCAGGTTATTTAGCAAGTTTATTCGTTGTCTCTTTTGTGTTTGTATTAAAAATTTGTATCTTTGGCTTGTTAAATAACCAGTTTGAGCGAAAATGGTTTTTGTCGGCGGTACTTTTGAGTCCATACAGGTCAACTAGTCCATTTGTTTCTGCATGCTGTACTTGTGTTATAACTCGTATTACAATAATAAGAAGTAAAATAATTAGAAATATGTATGAAAAATATTTTTTTTAAATTCAGGTTGGGGATGTTACTCCCGTTTCTTTTTTTATTTGTGTTTTTCTCCTGTAAAAAGGATGAAGCGGTATCTTCCGATACATTAAAGGAGCAGACATGGGCTTCGGAAGTGTATACAAATATGAAGGATATTTATTTGTGGAATGATGTGCTACCCACTTCTTTTGATGCTTCAAAATATCCTACTGCAACTAAGACACTCGACTATCTTGCAGGTTTAAAGATTAGTACCGAGACCAATGAAGCAATTGATCATTATAGCTTTTTGGATAAGATCGGTAATTTAAGTGGTGAAATAAGCGGAGGTACGGCCAGTGGCGATTATGGTTTTATGATTACAGCCGCGTACACTTCATCTACTGAAGTGTCCTTCTTTGTAAATTATGTTTACAAAAACTCTCCGGCTGGTCTGGCAGGTGTGGCCCGTTCGTACCAAATAATAAGTGTCAATGGAAGTACAGCTGTTCATCCAGAGGCTGATACCAATGGTTCTCTGATTACCAGTTCTACGGGTTATACTACGGTGGTGAATGCTTTGTTCGATTCTTCAACAGCTTCTTTTGGATTTAAAAAGCCTGACGGAACTACTTTTACGGTTTCGCTTAATACGGCATCTTATTCTATAAACAGTGTGTTGTGTGATACTGTATATACTGTGAATTCGAAAAAAGTGGGATATCTGGTTTTTAATCAGTTTTTGGGTTCAACATCACAAACCGAGCTTAGCAACTCCATTACTAAGTTTCAAAACAACGGAGTACAATCTTTAATTGTCGACTTGCGTTATAATGGCGGTGGGTCTGTAGAAACCTGCGAGATGTTTTGTAATCTGATTGCTCCATCGGCTGCAAATGGACAAATCATGTATTCTTATAAAATGAATGCCGCTCTGACGGAACAGACTGCAGCTGCTGATATGGTGACTAAGTTTGCTAAAACAAATTCTTTTCAACCTACGGAAATATACTTTATTGTGAGTGGTAATACGGCATCAGCTGCTGAGCTGCTTATAAATAACCTGCGACCATATTATACCGGAAATTTGTATCTGATTGGTGAGACAACCTACGGTAAACCTTGTGGCTTTTGGGTAACTCCAATAGGATATACTGATACGCAAACAACAACGAAAGAAGGCTATGATCTTTATGCTGTTTCGTTTGAAATGGTCAATTCGAATAACGAAGGGGGTTATTATTCAGGGATGACTCCGGGATCTTCTAAATACCCGGGAGTACTAGCTTACGATTCGTACAATTTATCCTGGGGTAATACAGCCGATCTGAGTCTTTCTCAAGCTTTATCGCATATTTCGAGTGGTGCATTTAAGGTGTTGGCACAGTCGAAAGTAAAATCGGTTAATGTGACACCTGTTTCCAATATCGATCGTCAGTTTAAAGGCATGATTGATTTCAGAAAGCACTTAAAACAAAAAACATATTAATAAGAAATAACAAATAGGCTGGAAATTCTGGCTTATTTTGTAAGTTGTAAGAACAATGGCACTGTTTTTTTTATTTGCTCAACTGAAATATACTTCTAATCTTGATAAACTATTGTTGTTCAGAATATGAAACTTTTGATCTTGTAGCACATTCTTTTAAAGGTTATGTTTTAAATTTGAAAAAGAATGATTATTTTTGTTGGATATTAGAGAGCTTTTTGATAGATAAGTATGTCCTTTTTTCCTAATAAAATATCCTGGAAATTTTTTAGATTGATTTTCATGATGTATTTATGAATTAGTACATTTTGTTCTCCAAAATTAAACTGCTAGTTCTGATCAAAATAATAAAAACAAAAATTCTTGATTTTTATACAAATCGAAGGCTGAAAATATTGATACAGCTAGAAAAGAAGAATTTAAATTGTTGTGAAATTTCAAAATGAATATTGTAAGAATCACATCTGGGTTGGGCAATCAAATGTTTCAATATGCGTTTTTTCGGAGTTTGTATTTTGAAAATTCCGAAACAAAAATTGATATTTCGGAATTTAAGTATAGAAAGCATCATAATGGATATGAATTAGAAAAAGTTTTCAATATTAAACCCTCTTATGCTACTGCTAAAGAATGTAATGCTTTAGCAGATATGTCAAAAAGTTTTTTTTCAGAATTTAGGAGAAAATTTCTGAGAGTAAATCTTAAAACAAAAGCTGAACTCATCCTTGAGGATGATTATCCTACTCAATATAATGCTGATTTTTTAAATAGGACAAATAGTTACTTTGTCGGTTTCTGGCAAACAGAAAAATATTTTCAAGATGTGAAAACTGTTTTGAGAGATGAATTTACATTCAAGCAGCCTCTTGATAATCAAAATAAAGTAATATCGGAACAAATAATGCTCTCCAATTCTGTTAGTATTCATATTCGATGTGGCGATTATTTGAAAAAAAGGAGGGCTGAAGTTGTTGGGTCAGTTTGTACTCTTGATTATTATAATGCAGCTATTGATGTTATTGAATCGAAAGTGAAATCGCCTGCTTACTTTATATTTTCTGATGATATAAAATGGGCCAGAGAAAACTTAAAACTTGATAGTGCTGTATATGTTGACTTTAATGCTGGAACATATAGTTTCAGAGATATGCAATTAATGAGTTTATGTAAGCATAATATTATTGCTAATAGCAGTTTTAGTTGGTGGGGAGCATGGCTCAATAGTAATGATCAAAAAATCGTTGTGGCTCCGGATATTTGGTTTAGGAATATAAATATGCCGGATATTTTACCTGAAGACTGGATTAAAATTGAAATTAAATAGCATCTTCAGATATTAGTTCGGACGGTTTAAATTAACTCTTCATTTCTAAATATTATTTCAATTCTTTTATCAGGTACTAACCAAATAAATGCAACAAGAATATATATCATCCCTGCTATCCATGTGCTGATCCAGCATGAAATGATTGCTATAACATAAAGTATAGGCGATATTTTACCCTTTAAATCTTTTCCTACAGCTTTTGAAAGAATTGAATCTGAACCGTGATTTTTTATTATACGGCTTTGTAATACATGGTACGCTAATGCCGACATAAAAAGAATCGTCCCGTATAATACCATCGGAGCTCTGGCAAATTCTTTTTCTCCTATCCATCCGGTAACAACTGGTATAAGTGATAACCAAAAAAGCAAATGAAGATTAGCCCATAAAATATCCCCTGATGCATGTTTTACTGTATGCATCATATGATGATGATTATTCCAATAAATGCCTACATAAATAAAACTCAGTACATAGCTTAAAAATATAGGGATTAGTGGTTTGAGGCTGCAGAACTCAATGCCATCAGGGACTTTTATTTCCAATATCATAATCGTGATAATAATTGCTAACATTCCATCACTAAAAGCTTCTAACCGTCCTGTTTTCATGTCTGATTTTTTTATATGAATTTTAAACAGATAAGGGTCACCACTTGTTCAATAGTTTATTATTGGGGATATACATATCTAAACACGGATTTTGAGGTCCGTGCTAAAATTACTTTTATCTAATTGCTGTTTTTTTTAGATTGTTTATTCAGGTCAGATTCCGCTTAAAGGGTGAGGCTTTTGTTTCAATAAGAGTTGCAACCTGGGCTTTCTGGCTTTATCCCTTTTGTCCGATTAAGCTATGAAACTTTTTTTCAAAAGAGATTATCCTACAATAAACGGACTTCTGAGCTTTAGTTTTCGGAAGAGAATACGGGAAGGTTTCATTAATAGAATCATAATAAAGGTAAGTAGCGCCAACCCTGCCAGACTGGTGAATATTTCCATATTGCTGAGCAGTAAAGCTTGTTTGCGAATCATACCATCCAGTTTGTTATTCGTGAGCATAGTGGCTATCTGGTAGTTGTGCGTTAGCATAAACTTATGCATATAGCTATTCTCCACTTGTTGCACGTTGGCGCTGTAAGGTACAATGCTTTGCTGAAGATGGCTGTAATGCAGTTTGTTGAGAAAGAAAGAAGCATTCTGCATCACGGCAAAACCTATGTTGGTAGTCCAAAAGCGAACAGAAGTCCCCACGAGTGAGCCGTTCCCAACCAAATTGGCCGGTAGTCCGTTAATGAGGTACATCACGAGTGGTGTAAAGAGCCATCCCTGGGCAACTCCCTGTAAGAAGAGAGGAGCTCCCACGCTCAACAAGTTTACATCCGGGCTGAACACAAAAGTAAACCACGCACAATCAACGGCAAAGAGTAAAAACCCAGTGCCAAAAATAATCTTCGACTGTACATTTTTAGTCAGTAGATAGCCCGACGAAATAACTCCCAACAGGGTGCCGGCTACATTAATATATTGCACTTTTAGCACATATTCCCATGGCCATTGCCATACGCCCGACATGGTACTATATACATTATTGATGCCGGAACGGAGGATGTAAAAAATAAAAAACAACAGTATCCCTGCTGCAACATTTTGGTAACGAATAATGGAAAAATGAAAGATCGGCCGCTTAGCTGCGCTTTGTCTTAAAATAAACAGTCCGCTAAAAATGAGAAAAAGTACGAATGTGAGAATGATTTGCGGGGAACTGAACCAATAGAGTTTGTGTCCGTACAATAAAGTATACGACCCGCAATGAATGGCAATAAGCATAAACAGGCAACTGGCAAAATCAATCTGATACAAAGGTAATTTTGGAAGCAGGCGATTACGGTTGAAGAGTGCGGTAACGATGAACAGCACGATCAGATGGAAGAACATAAAAAGATAAATCATTTCTTTCCAACCATAATCGACAATAGCTGATTTTACTATTGAGGTGGTGAAGGTTCCTCCCGTAAGCATGATGGAATAAAGGAACAGGTAGGCAATCATGCGGGCATGTCGTGTTTTGAGTTGTCCGATAATCAGAGGTAGAAAACAAGCACCCTCGAGTACTCCGAATATTCCTTCGAGTATGCGTAGAATACGTATTGTGTTGAAATCTTTGACAAACACCAGAGACATCAGGATAAAAATAGAAACGGAACACATCAGAATAATGTAGCTACGTACCCGAAAATAGGCAAACAGCCTACTGAAGATCATCAGCGTTACCACCACGGAACCATACATAAGCGACAGCAAATATTGCACATCTTCCGGTTCAATTCCCAGAAACGATGCAGAAAAGGTGCTGTTGGAATGAAACAGCGACATCAGCATCAGGTGTGGAAACATGGCTATAACTAACAGAGGTAGCTTTACCAGGTCGGGAACCCAACTGCGGTAGATGGTATCTTTGTGTTGGCTCATTTCTTATGCGTTGTTTTTTTATCTTTGCGGGCATTGACTACTACATTCATTCCGGCGCGGAGCATGGAAATATCCTGACCTTTACTAAACTTAATCCGCATGGGAATTCGTTGTTCTATTTTGACAAAGTTGCCGGTTGAGTTATCTTGCGGAAGCAATGAAAACCGGGCTCCACTGGCCGGCGAGAATGATTCGATAATACCCGCAAACTCTACATCCGGATAGGCATCGGCAGTGATAAGTACTTCGCATCCTACATGCAACGAGGCAATCTGAGTTTCTCTGAAATTAGCCGTTACCCACTTTTCTTCGCTGACAAGGTTGAGCAGGGTCTCACCTTCTTTTACCAGTTGACCTGTCTGAATATTTTTTCGCCCTATCCAGCCATTGTAAGGAGCTGTGATTACCGTATACGAAATATACAGTGAGGCATTTTGGAGCAGTGCTTTTTTTTGTTCAACATTCGATTCAATGGGTCTGACTCTGGATGATTCTTCCTGTGTTGACAGATTGGCTGCTTTTTGTTCGTTTAGGATCGCTTTCTGTTCGGCCAGAGAAACTTCATAGCTCGCTTTGGCCGCTTCGTATTGCTGATTGGTAGCGGCATCTTCGCTCAATAAATTCTTAAAGCGTTTATAGTTTTGTTCACTTTGCCATACTTTTGCTTTAGCTGCTTCCAGCCGGGCTTTTTGCACAGCAACTTTGTTTTGGGCAGTGCAAACGGTTTTTCGGCTTACTGCAATCTGGCCCTTCAGCACCTGCATATCGGATTCTGCCATTTGCAACTTATTGGAATACTCTTGCCCGTCGAGTATCACCAGTGTATCTCCTTTGTGTACATACTGGTTTTCTGCAAAGCGAATCTCTTTGATAAAACCACTGACACGACTTGCAATAGGAGTCACGTACTGATCAACCTGTGCATTGTTAGTGGTGACATAGTCCGAGGCAAAGAAATAATATCTGATTGCTATGATTAAGCCGGCCAGAATCATAATCCAGGCAAAAATAACTAGGGCTGTATTAAATCGTGAGGGGGTGGATTTTTTGTTCATAAGTTACCCAGAATGTATTGAAGTTGAAAATATTTTAATTGTTTATCTATTTTGGTTGTGATCAGGGCCGATTGTGCCTCCAAATAAGCATTGTCGGCATCGATAAGCTCGGTAATCAGGCTCAGGTTTTCGATATATTTTTGCTTTACCGTGCGATAGTTTTCTTTGGCTTGCTCAATGGCTTCGACAGCAATATGTATCCGTTCGTCTGCTTCGATCAGTTTCTGACGGGCAGCAAACAATGCATGGTTCACTTTTTCGTTGGTTTGGTCTATTTCCACTAGCTTGCGGTTCAGTGCCAGTTTAGACATATTGGTTTTGGTTGTATTCTTATACAATTCACTGATTGTGAATTGTAGATTCAGACCAACAACGCCTATGCGGTAGAAATAGGGCTGTGGCGGGTAAAAGTTATAATTTGGATTCATCAAACTGTAACTTCCAAATAATGATATTCGGGGCAGGGCATTGCTATGTACGATTTTTCGATCGATCTTTTGTATTTCATAGGCATCGCGAGCCATGAGTAATTCATCGTTTTGAGGTGCGGAAGCCTGCATGTCAGCTTGCGAATCTTTGTAATAATTATTGAGACTTACCGTGTCGATGTGCAATGCCTGTAGATCATTCAAGCATAACATGGTCTGCAACTGATGTTCGCCAATGATCATGTCGTTATTAATTGTACTAAGCAGCATTTTGTGATTGGAGAGCTGAAGTTTCGTGCGCAACACTTCATTTTTTGTGCTGGCACCGTTTCGTCGCATGGCATCCACTTGTTTAATATTCAGGCTGTCTTCTTTCATTTTTTCCAGGATGAGTTTTTGCTGCTCTTGCAGATGATAGATATGTAAGAATTGCGTGGCAATATCCAGTTTCAGTATTCGCTGACTGTGTTGACTTCTGAGTTCGGCCAGATGTGCTTCTACCTTCGACTTTTGCAATTCGGCAGTTAGCTTTCCGCCGGTATACAGGGGTACCGAAGCATCCAGATTGAATTCATACACATTCTTAATGGGTTCGTATGTAGTCGGTTCTGACAAAAGTCCGCTTTCGTACTGATATAAATTGCTAAGTCTTTTGTACGATGAGCTAAAACCTATGTCGGGAAGTTTGTGGTTGAATACTTCTTTTTCTCTTTCTTTCGAAATTTCGGTTTCAATCTTGCTGCCTTGTACCTCTTTGTTGTTGAGCATCCCTATTTCTATAGCCTGTTTCAGGGTGAGCCGATTGTAGTTGACCGGATCTGCAGCCTGTATCGTCAGGCTATAAAGAAAGATTGCATAAAGAATGTTGAGTCTTTTTAGATTCATTCAAAATTTGCTTTGGTGATTATGATTAATTAGTCTTGGAAATATAGGGGTTTGTGGTAACGGAACTGCTTTGTTCCGAATCAATGATTCATGAAGTAGTTGCCCCGCACAATATATGTGGGAAAACATATCGGTAACTCAATGTTATAAAAAGGATGGCTCAGCGGAATTCAACCTTGTTGGGGTTGCGAGCAGGTGAGAGTGTATCTGATTTAGTCCGGATTCATTTCCGGGACTATTTACTTTAAAGTCTTTGAGACTTTTTGCAACTCGCTATATCTACCTTAAAAAACAAACTTTGTTGAGATTGCGATCTCTCGCATCATTGATTGTAAAACCTCTGTATTAGATGCTGCAAAATTAGGTATTTTAAACGTCTCGTTCGTTTATATAATCTGCCATAAATTTGCTCATTTGCGCCAAATTCATCATTTTTTGTTTACTTTTGGGGCATGAAACAGTTTAGCTCCTTCATTGACGATCTTAACACCTTTGCCTATATCAACAATGTTTATATCAAAGAATTTGGATATAAAGTGCACACACACAGTAAGGGTCAGCTTATTTATGCTGAAGGTGGTATTATTCACATTTACAGTGGTAACCGACACTGGTATCTTCCGGCCCGGAATCATATGTGGATTCCTGCAGGTATGCCTCATTGCATTGTGAGTCCTAGTTCATACGTGAATATATTTAATTTTTATTTTGCTACAGATGATACTGATGCCTCTTTCTTTAAGGAGGCTAATGTATATATGGTAAATGATATGTTGCGGGCCATGATTCATTATACCAAAGACTGGAACGGACCCGTAACTGACGAACAGCCTACCCGAATGGCTTTTATGAAAGCGATAAAAGCTATTCTACCGGAAATGGATTTGACTATCACCACGTTTCCGGTGAGTTATCCATACCCGAGAGATGCGGGTCTGATCAAGATAGCCGAATATCTGAGTGAAAATGCCGAAAGCTCTTTTTCGCTTGACGAGATTGCCCGACGGTTCGGATACAGCAGTCGAACGCTTTCCCGTTTATTCAAAGAAGATATTGGCTTTAGTTATGTACGGTTTGTACGGGCAATACGAATAACTAAAGCACTGGAGTTGATTGCCGAAAATAAGCACACGGTTTCAGAAATAGCCATGGCCGTGGGTTATACAAGCCTTTCGGCGTTCAGCAATGTCTTTGAACGGGTGGTAGGCATTCGCCCTTCTGAATTTATGGCAAGGGCTACACGAAAGTAACCAACATTCTCTTTATCAGCTGTTTTGTTCCCTGTATGATCTTGTTGTGATTATATGTGTTGTGGTTTGCTTTCAGAATTGAACCTTTAACGATCGATAACAACTTTGGGAAGACCATTCCTTATTGATAACCCTCAAATACGTTTGGAAATTATAACAGCAAGGCCTATGCAGAATATCTTTCTATTTCACAAACTATCTAAACAGGTCTGTAAAGATTGAGACCAAGAAGAAAACCACCGGAATAATTGCTGATCATATTTTACAAAGGCTAGAGCCTTGTTACAGCACTTCACAATTAATATGCACATATTTTTGTTTGTGACAAAAGTTTTATATCTTTGAATTCTTTAATTTCTCGTTCAATCATGGAATATACCGAATCCATTCTTCAATATTATAAAACGACCAACAAAGAAATTCCAAGCGAATTGCTGCAAGGAAAAGGATTGGTGCGCCATTTCAATATTTTCAAGCGAAACAATTGCATGGTGACACAACCTTTTGTGAGACGCGATTATTACAAGATATGCCTGATAAACGGAAAGGCTATTCTTCATACTGAAAATGGAAAAATAACTATTGATCAGCCGTATATTTCATTTTCAAACCCAATTAATAAGTTTGGCTGGGAGCCAATTTCCGAAAGCCCGGGTGGTTACGTATGTCTTTTCAATGAGCAATATCTTTCGGCTAACCTAAAGATGGCAATGAAAAAAATGTACGGGCTGTTTGAAAGTGCTGTTTATCCTTTTATCTTGCTCGATCAGCAAGAATATGAGATCTTTCAGGATTATTTTCAAAAGATTTGTACTACTTATGGCAGCGATTTCGAATACAAGGACGAAGTTGTGCACAACTTGCTTCAACTGATTATTTATGAAGGAATAAAAGTCCAGAAATCGCATTACCCGGAGCTGAAGAAAGAAAATTCCAAGAATTATGTGGCGCGACGGTTCTTCGAATTGCTTGACCAACAATTCCCTGTCGATTCGCCTAAAAATAGCATTCGTTTAAAAAGTCCTGCCGATTTTGCAAATGAGCTCTGCGTACATGTGAATCATTTGAACCATTGTCTCAAACTGCATGTCGGTCAATCTACTTCACAGCTCATAAACGAACGCATTCTCCAAGAAGCTGTTGAACTGCTAAGGAATAGCGATTGGAGCATCACCGAAATAGGCGATAGCTTGGGCTTTGAATACACGCAGCATTTCAATGCATTCATCAAAAAGCATGCGGGAAGAAGTCCGAAACACCTACGTGCTTAATTCTATCTATATTTGATTTATATAAAAATAGCTTTGATTGATTTATCCCCTCCCTGACTCTTTCTACCTAATTTTGCATTCTCAAACAAAATTTAGGTATGAAGTATTTAAAAAAAGAACATGAGTGGACCGCTACGGTGTTGGCATTCATATTGATTCCACTCTCAGGTCTGGCCGTAGATGTGTATCTGCCGTCTTTTCCCAGCATGGTCGCTGATTTGGGGACCAGTAGTGATAGCATCAAGTTAACTATGACTGCCTTCCTGATCAGTTACGGGCTTTCCCAACTGTTTATTGGAAGCCTTGTAGATAGTTTTGGCCGGTATAAGGTAAGTATTTATTCGCTGGCAGTATTTACTCTTTCCAACGTGGCTATCATATTCAGCGATAGTATTGAGGTCATTATTCTGCTTCGTTTCTTGCAAGGTATTGCCATCGGATTTATTGTGACAGCCAAGCGTGCGCTTTTCATTGACGTATACGAAGGAGCCAAACGGAAACACTACACGAGTCTTATAACTATCGTGTGGTCATCTGCTCCGATTCTGGCGCCTTTTATTGGTGGCTATTTGCAGACTTTTTTCGGATGGAGAGCCAATTTCTATTTATTGGCAATTTATGGATTGATCATGCTGCTGCTGGAACTCAGATACAGCGGTGAGACGATTAAGAACCCGCAGCCGTTTAATTTTCGTGCTATATATTCCATTTACGCTCAATTATGGCACGCAAAGGATTATGTTATCGGAGTGTTGACACTTGGGTTGAGTTACGGCATGGTGCTCGTGTTTGGAATGAGCATGCCTTTTATCATAGAACATAACTTTCATCTGTCCCCTGTCGTTACAGGCTATGTGGCCTTGTGTTCGGGAGTTGCCATTCTGCTGGGAGGTATACTATCCAAACGGCTTATCAACAAACCTTTTTTTCAAAAGCTGAGCACTTCGGTGACACTCCAACTAGTCATAGCGTTGGGTATGTACTTCGCGGCAATGCTTCATTTCAATTCGGTGTTGTCTATCATGCTGTTTGTTGTGCTGTTGCATTTGCTTGAAGGTTTCACTTACAATGTTTATTTCACCTATTGTGTTACCCGATTTCCCGCTTTTGCGGGAACCACAGGAGGCGTGACGAGCGGTGGTTCTTACATCATATTTTCCGTGGTGGGCTATTTGCTGGCAAGCATTCTTAATATTCACGACCAACAAACTTTGGCATTGTCGTATCTCTTTTTTGTAGTTGCAATCATTGCCGTCCTACAACCGGTAAAAGGGCTTTTAAAGAATATTTCAAGGGCTTGATTTATTTTTCAATTAAAAAGGTTCATTGTTATTGGATATTGATGTGGGTGAATCTCGACTGCAGCAAGCCAGGTTTAAGGTTCAAGAAGGAAGCGAAATAACGGAGAAAAGATCTGAATCTTGTCCAAATTCTACAAATTCTACAGACACCGGCCCGGGCAATTTCATATTTCTTAGAAATAAATGTCGTTCGCCCCAGGTGGTTTGGCATTCTTTAAAAATAAGGGTTGTCCGCTCCGGGCGAAAGTAGGTTTTGAAAAATAAATGTCATTTCGCCCCGGGCGGTTTGATTTTTTCTAAAAATAAGTACTGTTCGCCCTGGGCGATTTGGTCTTTCTTAAAAATATAGGCTATCCGCCCCGGGCGGTTTGATATTCCTTAAAAATAAGTGCCGTCCGCCCCGGGCGATGACTGTTTTTTTGAAAAGGAAAGTATCGGTTACAGCGTCAGATTAGTCCTGCTTATTTGGTTTATTTCTCTTTATCCGGTTGTAATTTTGTTGTCTGTAAATCTACAAACCCCATAATTGAAGAATACAGGTTTTCAACAAGTGCACTTATCTTTTTTATTGACTCATGTTATTCATAATTAGAGTTACAATTATTTTATTGACAAACTGGAAGAGCGCAGTTCAGTTTTAGATTATACATAATTTAAGCAGAGAATTTAAACCATATCTTCTCCTGTTTTTGGAACAGCTGTTTTTAAGGTTTTATGAAAAGGTGTAAAGCGTGCAATTACCATAACAACAATAGATACGACCAGCAGATAGCCAACAATTTGCTTGATACTCAACATTAATGCCTGTATTTGTACGCTATTATATAAAGCTTGTGTAGCTAACTGTTGAGCTTCGGTCAATGAATGTCCCAGACTTAAGGCACTATTTAAACTTTTAGTATAAAGTGAGGTTGCCAACGGGTTTTGTATATTCAATCCTTCCCCCAGAATCATCTGGTTCTTTATCTGAAACCGATAGAGTAGGTTACTGAATAGACTACCACCTAGCGACGGAGCCAATACGCTTCGTATGGCGATCATAAAAAAAGCATTGAAAAGCATTAATTTGGGATTTAAATCCTCTGCTGCATAGACACCAAATGCTATAAGAATAATCATCATTCCCATTCCTCTCAAGATAGAGGGTAAATAAAGAAATTCGTACGTACCATTGGGGGTCAGTCCAAAATAAATTAAGAGGAAATAAGCCGTAAAACAGGCCATTCCCCAGAATATAAGTACCCTGAATTTCCAAATTTGCGCATTAAACCACCAGTAACATACAGCTGCCGAGATAATAAATCCCGGAATCATCCAAAAATTCAACTCATTCGTATGTACACTGTCAATTCGCAGTACAATAGTTAAATATTGTGATATTAAAGAGCTGGAAGCACTAAAAACCATAGCCAAACCCATGAAAAAAAAGGCTATAATATTTTTATGATGCGTCAATATTCTCACATCCAAATAAGGGGTTGTACTTTTCAGCTGTCTTTGTACAAAAAACCATAAGATAAAAGGAAGAACTAAAGTACCTATCAATATCCGGGAACTGTCAAACCAATCATTTGTTTTTCCGTAAGTGTCCACATATATCGCAATTAACAGGAAAGAAGTGATAGATACCACACTGATCCAATCAACATCGTGAAAAGGAATATGTATAGGCATCCTCCCAAAACGAAAGCAAATTAGCACTAAGATAATGGCGATTACTAACATGCCGATAATCAGATAATACATATACTGCCATTGATAATGGTAAGCAAGAGCCGCTGTGATAGTGATAGAGATTTGCCCGATACCAAAAACAATAGGATAAAAATAAGCGTAAAACTCAGATCGCCGGTCTCGTTTGGAGAAAAAAGGCTTTAGAATAACAATCATTTCTATCATCACAAAGGCCCTGAGAAAACCCATAAAAAAGCTACACACAGTTAGTATTTCAATATGTGTTGTACGCGCACAAATAAAGGCTAAAAAAGTTTGCAGAATCAAATCACTTAATACAATGGTCTTGGTCGTTGCAATTGCCCTTATTTTAGCCGTGATCGGGTAAGCCACAGCCATTCCTGCCGATGCGGCATAATAGGCCATGGAAATATCTTCTGTAAGTACACCCAATGCACCGGAGACATCCATGCTCGCTCCTGAATAGGTTCCATTAAGCATCATCACCGGAATCAGGATGGCAAATGTAATGACAATCCCCATCCAGTGAGGTACCCAACTCCGCAGGGGTATATTATGCTTTTTACTCATTCTTTTTTTGATAGTGGTTAATTGACAATTTCGAACTTCGTTTTCATTAATAATTTGCCATTAACCATTCATAATTATTTTCTGATTTTTGCTTCAGATTCCACCATCATTCCCGCCCGAAGCAATGCTTTGTCTTGCGGAAAAATATCTGTCAATTCAATGCGCACAGGTATTCGTTGCTGTATTTTCACGAAGTTTCCGGCACTGTTATCGGTAGGCAAGAGTGAATATTTTGAGCCAGTCGCCTCACTGATAGCAGTCACTTTACCGTGAAATATCTTTCCTTCGAGTGCATCCACTTTGATCAGCACATCCTGCCCAACATAAATATGCGCTATTTGTGTTTCCTTATAATTTGCCGTAATCCATTTTTCATTATTCCGGATAATGTTTGAAATCATTTGCCCCGCCTGTATCAACTGTCCTTTTTCCAATGTTCTCCGTCCCATAAATCCATCATAAGGAGCCGTCACCACTGTGTATGATAAGTTTAGTTGTGCCATTTCCACATCTGCTTTCTTTCGTAGAATGAGGGCAGCTGCATTTCCGGTTTTCTCTTTTACTTCTGAAGATTGGGACTCAACCGATATTTTTTGGCTTTTCAACGCTTCGTAACGTGCCCGCATAGCATCTAACTCACTTTTTACCTGTTCGTATTGTTGTCCGGACACAGACTCTTCTTTTAAAAGAACTGCATACCGCTTTTCATCCTGTTCCAGTTTCCATAATCTGGCTTTAGCCTCGGCGATGTTCTCACTCGAAACATTCACATTACTTTTGGTCGTATTTATGCTTGAACGAAGTGAAGCCGAAGAAGCTTGTGCATCCATCAAAGCTGCCTGTGCATCCATTAATTTGATGCAGAATTCCCTGTCGTCAAGCACTAATAAAGTGTCACCGGCTTTTACCTGCTGATGTTCAGTAAACCGAACCTCTTTAATATAGCCTGCCACCCGCACACTCACCGGAGTGATATATTGATCTACCACGGCATCATTTGTTATTTCGTAAATTGAATACCTCCAGAAATAATGTGCAGCCCATCCAATAACAACTATTGCTATAACTATCCCAATCGTGTTCAACGTAATATTGCGTATTTTGAGTTGCTTTAGTCTGTTTATCTTTTTCTGTGGCACTCTTTCTTTTTTTAATTTACTTTCTGGTTCCATATATGTAATGATAGATAAATGTTTTGATTTTTATCAACTCTTAATTTTCATCTTATGATAGATTATTTAAAACCAACTCTTTTCCGAATATGTTTGAAAGATTTTGCTGGTCTATAAATTACCACTCGTACGTAACAATTGATAATAGGTATATACTACGTTGGCTTTAGCAGTTGTAAGTTGCATTTCTGCATCTAATTTTACTCCGCTGGCATCCAATAAATCGGTCAGGATTGCCATGCTATTTTTGTATTTATTATAAACTATCCGATAATTTTCATTCGCCTGTTTTACCGACAAGGTTAACACATCTACCTTATCCAATGCTTCTTGATGTTTGATAAAAATACTTTTGATATTGGTTCGGATGTTTTGTTCCTGTTGTTCTTGCTGAACTTGCTGAAAAGCAATGGCTTGTTTTGAAATGCTGGTTTTATTTGGGTTCTTGTATAAGCTCGATAATTTATACGATAATTTCAATGTGACACTCCAACCATTCAAAAACATATCTTCCACAGGCGAAACATTTGTGATCGGTCTTTCCAGTGAATTGCCTGCCTGCAAAAAAAGTGACGGAAGATAGTCTGCACGCGTAATTTCCTCCTTCTTTTTTGCCAGTTTTATTTCGCTGTTTGCCACTTGTAATTCGGGTAATTGCTGATAGCCTTGTTTTATATATGTTTCAATCGAAGCCATGGGTAATTTTTGTTCCAACAGTTGTTGATCGGGTGTTAGTATCCAATCTTCATTCAGTCCCAACGCAACATCAAGTTGTTGAGAATTAATGAGGATATTATCTTCCACTTCACGAAGCATCAGGTTCAGGTTATTTAGTAGTAATTCACTCCGAATTAAATCATTTTCCGTGATCATTCTCTGCTTTTTCATTCCCTGAATAACGTGTAACCGTTGCTTTGCATCTTCAATGTTCTGGTTCATCACGTCCTTTTGTTTGTACAAACGGAACAGTTCAAGATACTTACTTATTAATACGAGCTTTAATTCAGACTTATCTTTGTTAGAGGTCAATTGTGCCAGCTCTTTCTGCAAAGCAGCTTTTTCTATATTTCTCCTGATTTTTCCACCCGTGTAGATAGGTTGAGACAATCCGACCATGTAATTTTGACTCCAATTGGGCATATAAGGATGCACCGGCTTGGTCAATCCGTCTGTAAATACGGTTACTTTTCCCAAATAACCATCGGCAAGATCTACCGAAATATCAGGGAGCATCCCGGTTTTTGCTACATTGATTTCTTGAGTAGCAATTGTCTCATTAATTTTATCTGCTTTAAGCTTTAGGCTGTTTTCAATCCCTTGTTTAAACAAATCGTCCACGCCAAGAAAATGGGTATCTTGGGATCGCAACAAAGTAACATGCACAATAAACACCACTAAAAATAGGCACTTATTTAATTTCTTTAAATTCATAATTCACTTTTTGTAAAAACGATATCATCTCTTCTAATGATTTTGTCTCCAAATTTTCAGATGCGGAAGTATATATTTCGAGAAGTAATGGTTGTAACTTTTCACGTAATTCATATCCTTTCGTTGTTAGCAAAATTTTTTTATTTCGACGGTCATGAACATATTCTTGCCTCACTACAAGTTCTCTCTTCTCTAAATTATTGATTAAATAAGTCAAACTTACTTTGTCTTTGAACGTTTTATCGGCTAACTCTTGTTGATTTACGTCTTCGTTATTCCATAAACAGCTCATTATCTGCAACATCTCATAGGTTATCCCAATTTTATTGTTCTTCAGGCTTCGTTGAATTGCTTGTTTGAAGGAAGCTCTTGTCTGCAATATAGTTTGCATAAACTCTCGCATTATTTCTGCTTTCATTATAGACTATTTAATTTATTATGAACTAGTTGAATACAAAATAGAGATTCAATACACTTGTTACAGTAGTGTGAAAACGATGCAAAGGTATGAAAAATAATTCATATTGGTTAAGTACTTAACCAATATGAATTATTTTCATTTAAATGGAGGGCGTAAGAGCTTTATGACAATCTAATAATCTATCCACTAGCTAATAATGATTGCAGTCGGAAAAAATATGGAATGTTTTATTTCCATGTGCTTGCGGTCGGTTCATTTCGTCAGCTCATTTCGTTCCGGGTACTACGTTCATTTCGTAAAACTCATTCACTTCGATTCCCTACACTTTATTACGCTTCCGTATATTTCACTCACCTCAGCACTGCACAGTATAGCATAGGTGGTTTTAGTTGTTCCATTCCACAAACCATGCAGTCATTCCATTTTGCTTTTTGCCTGAATTCCTCGTACAAAATCCATACACAGCAGCCAGTAATGCTCCACTTCATTCTCCAACACCTGTTTCATTACACGCCAAATTCACCCGGGTAATCGCCTAAAGACATATTAGTAAGACTATTATACCTAATCGATGCGTCGTTCATGCGTACCGTCAACCTGAAACTAATGCCCCGCAAAAGCCGTTCGGCAAAAATCTCGTGTTTATCAGGTAGTTTTTCCCGAAACGCTTTTGACCAATAGGGAATAGCGGAATACAAAAAATGAAAACCCCAGCCCCTTTTTGGTAGTGGCATTTATCGCTTTTCATTCTTTGTGATAGTATTTGGCACTTCGTGCAATATAATGTGAATTATTTTTGCCTTTGGTTGTGATTTGCTTTCAAAAATTGTATCTTTGACTATTACAAACAACAT
>JAATGT010000306.1 GCA_015654525.1 Bacteroidales bacterium | reverse complement strand
GTTTTAGATCCGTTTAATTATCATCCGTTTTTATCCGCTCAATCCGTAAAATCAGCGTTCCATTCTTTTTTGAAAATACGACATTATATACTTCCGCTTACTTATTCCGTGTATTCTGTGTGCAAATGCATATCAAAACGACATTGAACCGGATAATGGAATTTTTTTCAAATTTGGTTTATGCATGAACATTCATCAGATAGCCAAAAAGACCGAATACTTTGAGAAGCCATATAATGGTGACAATCACCACAACAATGTTGAAAATGTTTTTGATTTTATGATCCATAGGGATGTAGGTATTGACAGCCCATAGGAGTACACCTACAATGATAAGAACAAGAAAGATAGTTAAAAGTGGCATGGTGGTGGTTTGTTTTAGTGTTTAATTGAAAATTATTTTGCTTGAACTAAAACATCCTGTTGTTGTGTTTTAGCATGGGTCAAAGATATAGCTATTAATAAGTAAAGATCTTACACAATTCAGGCTAAGACTTGTAAGATTCACACATTGTCAGTTAGCTGTAAACAGTTAGCAGAGCTTGTATACTTTTGAAAGGTTCAAAATTCATTTAGACTGCCTTGCTAACACTTTTGCTACCATGTTTGAGCTTTTGATTGCTTTGCTAACAGTTTTGTTTCTTTTTCTAATACTTTAGATGGTTTGAATCGTTCCGCAGATTATTTTTTTTAGATTTTAGATTGTTTGTATCACTCCTCAGATAACTTTATTAATTCCGCAGATGTTTTTTTTTGCATTTTAGATGGCTCAGATTGCTTCTCAGATTGCTTTTTTGCTCCTCAGATTGGTAGAATTTCATTTTAGATTGGAGAAATTACTCCTCAGATTCTTAATATTTCAATTTAGATTGATTTTTTGCACCTCAGATTGGTAGAATTTCATTTTAGATTGAAAGAATTACTCCTCAGATTCTTAATATTTCAATTTAGATTGATTTTTTGCGCCTCAGATTGGTAGAATTTCATTTTAGATTGAAAGAATTACTCCTCAGATTCATTTGTGAACCCGGCATTGGGATCTGAGAATGCCTGCGTAGTAGTTATCTACTGGAAGTTAAAGCTGTTTTTGGAATAATAAAAAAGCGTTGCCCCGCAATTAAGTGGACAACGCTCTAAATCATTAAGTACTTATGCTTATTTTATAAATCAATTGAACGCGGACTATCAACAGTCAACTGTCAACTAATTTTACATCCGATCCATATACCAGCTCAATTCTTTTTCCAGCTTTTTATATTTAAAAATGGTGGTAATAATTTTCTGCAAACGCATAAAGGCCGTTTCGCTTTTTACTACATAATCGAATGCGCTGTGATGCATGCATTCAATGGCAACGTCTATTTTATCTTGCGACGACAACATTACTACCGGAATATCAGAATTGATGGCTTTGATTTTATCCAAAGTTTCAATACCATTTATAGCCGTTTTGTCCACGCTATCCAGATAATAGTCGAGCACAATGATATCCGGCTTGTGTGATAAATTTTCCAGACAGAGTTCGCCCGTAGCATAGGTTTCAATACTAAAGTCAGCCCGCTGTAAGAAATCAATCTCCAATGATTTCAGGAAAAGGATGTCATCATCTACCAGGAAAAGTTTTATTTTTTCGCTTTTCATCAGTTTTTACTTTTAATCATATTATATTCTTCTTCCAATTCCGTGCAGGCCTGACTGCAAATATCCCCCAACTGTAAAACCATATCCTGAATAACATCCGATTGTTGCATGGTGCCGGCATAATCTTGTACTTTTCGGGCCATGTTTTCAAAATCGACATTAATGCCCATAATGGCAAACGAAGGAATCATTTTGTGTACAGCGGTATGCAATCCATTCCAGTCTTTTTCCTCCAGACTCTTTTTCATAGCACTGATGAGCGGTGGTGTTTGCTCCAGATACAAGGAGATCATCTCCATCATCAATGCCGGATTGGACTTAGTTCTTGTATTGAGATAACCCAGATTAATACATCGGATCACTTTTTTGTCACTGATTACTTTTATATCGCTCACTATTTTTTCTTCTTTTTCATTGTTTTCTATCACTGTTGTTTTCTTTATCAGTCCTATTATTTTAGAATAGAGTACGCGCTCATCCACTGGTTTTGCTATATAATCGTTCATGCCTACTGCTTTGCACTTAGCCAGATCCACAGTGGTAACATCAGCCGTAAGAGCAATAATGGGAACATCGGAATGCATCACATTGCGGATATAATCGGTGGCTTCGAAGCCATTCATCTCGGGCATTTGCAGGTCCATCAGAATTACATCGTAGGTTTTGTCCTGCATTTTTTCTATGGCTATCTTTCCATTATCGGCAATATCCCGTTCGAAACCAAAATCGTCCAACAAGGTTTTCATCAATAACTGATTGAGCGGTATATCTTCGACCACCAATACTTTCAGATTTTTAATTTCATCGTCCTGCTCTTCAACTATAATTTCTTCGGAAGCCTGTTGGTCTGTCTTCTGAAAGTTCAGTGTAAAACTAAAGGTTGAACCTTCATTGGGTTTACTCACCACCTGTATGGTTCCGCCCTGCGATTCCACCAGTTGCTTTACAATGGCAAGTCCCAGTCCTGTTCCGCCATACAAACGGGAAGTGCCGCTCGATGCCTGTTGGAAGTTTTCAAATATTCTTCCTATTTTTTCATTCGGAATGCCAATTCCGGTATCTTTAATGGAGAATTGAACATCTGCATTGTCGTTATTACTCGAAAGCAAGCGGATACTCACATAGATTTTCCCTTTTGCAGTAAACTTTACGGCATTGCTTACCAGATTTAAAATGATCTGATGCAAACGAACCGGATCACCCAGCAAAACATCAGGAATCGTTTTATCGTAATCAACTAGCAACTTCAGATTTTTTTCCTGAATTTTTGTTTCAAACAGATGGAGCATAGCCGAAATGGACAACTCCATTTTAAATGGAATCTTTTCAAACACCATTTTGCCCGAATCTACTTTAGCAAGGTCGAGTATATCATTAATAAGAACAATCAGCGCATCGCCACTCATTTTGATGGCCGACAGATATTCTTTTTGCTTAGCAGTCAGTTCCGATTTGAGTAACACCTTTGTAAAACCGATAATGGCATTCATAGGCGTACGAATCTCGTGACTCATATTGGACAGGAACTGTTGCTTAGCTTTCACGGCTGTTTCGGCAATCAGCGTGGAACTCTCTGCTTTGCTTTTAGCAATTTCGGCAATTTCCGTCGCCATCTCGGCAAATACGATAGCTTCGTTCAGTTGTGTTTCTATTTTCTTCTGATCGGTAATATCGCGTGCAACCACTACTACGCCCTGTACATTTCCGCGGTCGTCTTTATAAACCGAACCGTTGAATAAAACATCAGTAAACTTTCCATCCCGGATGGTGAGTGGAAAGTCGGTTACAAAACCGTTGGCAAACACATCCAGATATACTTCTTTTGCTTTTTCCGATTCGGTAAAATAGTCAAAGAAGTCAGTGCCAATCATGTCCTCACGGCTCATACCGGCAATCTTTACCGAGGCATTATTTAAATCGGTGATCTTCCCGTCCAAATTAATTGTAAACAAAGGATCACGACTGGCTTCGATAAGACTCCGTGCATATTCAGAAGCTAGTTTTTGAGCAGTTACATCGCGGGCTACAATCACTACGCCCAATACATTTTCATTTCCATCCCTGTAAACCGAACCGTTGAAAAGTACATCAGTCAGTTTTCCATCTTTATGACGAAGCGTAAGCGGTGAATCGGCAACCGATCCGTTGGCAAAAACATCCTGATACACCCCGCGTGCCATCTGAGGTTCGGTAAAATAGTCGAAAAAGTCAGTTCCGGTTAATTCTTCACGTGTCAGCCCTGTTATATTTACCAAAGCCTCATTCATATCAGTTATTTTGCCTTCAATATTAATGGTAATCAAAGGATCCAGACTGGCTTCAATAAGACTCAGCGAATATTGCGAAGCCAGTTTGAGCGAATAACTAAAGGCTTCGAGCTCCCTTGTTGCAGTTTCGCGCCTTTCTTTCTCTTCGGTTTGATAAACCAGTTCTTTATCGGCTATTTTCAATTCGGCAGCGCGCTTTTCTTTCTCTCCTGTTTGGAAAACCAGTTCTTTATCGGCTATGATTAACTCCGCTGCGCGTTTCTCTTTTTCTCCCGCTTGATAAATAAGTTCTTTATCGGCTATGACTAACTCTGCCGCACGTTTCTCTTTTTCTCCCGTTTGATAAACGAGTTCTTTATCGGCTATTTTTAATTCGGCTGCACGCTTTTCTTTCTCTCCTGTCTGATAAACAAGTTCTTTATCAGCTATTCTCAGTTCGGCTGCACGTTTTTCTTTTTCTTCATTCTGAAACACCAGCTCTTTATTAGCCAGAATTAATTCGGCTGCGCGTTTCTCTTTCTCATTATTCTGAAATACCAGCTCTTTGTTAGCAATAATCAATTCGGCTGCACGTTTCTCCTTTTCATCATTCTGAAAAGCCAGTTCTTTATTAGCCAAAATTAGTTCGGCTGCGCGCTTTTCTTTCTCATCATTCTGAAAAACCAGTTCTTTGTTAGCTATAATTAATTCAGCTGCACGTTTCTCTTTTTCTTCATTCTGAAAAGCCAGTTCTTTGTTGACATTTCGCAATTCAATAGCCCACTTCTGTTCTTCAATATTTCGTGCTACCAACACAGCTCCAAGTACATTTCCATCCAAATCTTTGTATACCGAACCGTTGAAAAGCACATCCGTCATTTTTTTGTTTTTACTACAAAACGTTAACGGATAATCTTTCACAGAACCATGGGCAAACACTTGCCGGTAAACATCTTTAGCTTTTTCAATATCTGTAAAATAGAAAAAGAAATCGGTACCTATCAGTTTTTCACGTTCAACACCCGTAATAGTTACTTTTGCCTGATTCACATCCGTTATTTTTCCATTGATATCAATGGTTATCAACGGATCAAGGCTGGCTTCTATTAAGCTACTGGCATATTGAGATTCGTGTGTTTTAGTTCTTTGCATATTTTAATGCCCCCTAAATCCCGCTTAGGGGACTTTTAAAAGACCAGTTTTAGTTTATTTCTTTGGGTTCGAATGTTTTTATCAGAGATACTCCGCCTTTAAGTCCCCGCGGGGAATTTAGGGGTTAAATATCTTCAATCTGATTTCTGCGTTTGACTTTCATCTGTTTAAAATGCGAAGGCGAAAGCCCGGTCACTTTTTTAAACTGATTAGAAAGATGAGCCACACTACTGTAGTTCATCTTATAGGCAATTTCAGTAATATTCAATTCATCGTAAATAATCAATTCTTTTATTCGTTCTATTTTATGATCAATAATAAAATGTTCGATAGTAGTTCCCTGTACTTCCGAGAACAGATTAGCCAGATAAGTGTAATCATGCTTCAACTTTTCACTCAGATAATCGGAAAAATTCACTTTGATAGGTTCATCGGAGTAATGCACCATTTCTATAATTGCATTTTTTATTTTCTCAATTAAAACGGCCCGCTTGTCGTCCATCAGTTCCAGTCCGGCTTCGAGCAATCCGGCTTTCAGTTCTTCACGTTGCTCCACGCTAAGGCTTTCCATCACCTCCACTTCACCCAATTCGACAACAATAAAATGAAGTCCAAGCTTCTTCAACTCTTCTTTCACCGCCATTTTGCAGCGGGTACTCACCATATATTTGATATATAACTTCAAGATAAATTGTTTTAAAAGATACGTGGGTAAAGGTACGCTTCTTTACTCCAAAACTATTACAAAACTCTAAAAATAAGTTACATAATTCACACATTTATCAATAATAATCGATATAGAAGTAGTTTCCAATATTTAATGATATGTTTCTATCACATAGCACACATAGAAATAATGGGAAAAAGACTTAGGTCACATAGTAAAAGTATCTGACGATACTTTTGCTTAGTCTGAAATTATCCCGGTACCCGGGATAATACT
>JAATGT010000089.1 GCA_015654525.1 Bacteroidales bacterium | reverse complement strand
GTCATTCTAAACGAAGTGAAGAATCTACTGTTTTTTACCAGACAATACAGATAATAAGATTAAATATTCAAATCTTCTTATCTGGCAAGATTCAAAATAATTTATTTGTACTTTTGCACTTAGGAAATAATTATTAATTACCTATTCGTATTTACCAACCAGATGCTTCTTTATTCAACAGTTTCCGAAATCGATCTTCTTCAGTGGAATGAGTTAGTAGATAAGTCATCTACCGCTTCATTTTTCCAGACTCCGGACTGTTATGATTTTTATACTTCACTTTCGTTTCTGAAACCATTTGTATATGGAGTTTCAGAAGAGGGAGTGCTGAAAGGTGTTGTATGCGGTTATGTGATTGCGGATGGAAATGCTATGAAGCGTTTTTTTAGTCGGCGTGCCATTATTCCCGGTGGATTATTATTGGACAATGACATTTCAACAGATGCTTTAAAGTCACTTCTGAATCATTTAGAACAAGAACTGAGTAGACGGGCTATCTATATTGAAGTTAGTAATTATTCTGATTATTCAATATTTAAATCAGTATTTAAATCTACAGGTTTCAACTATCAGCCTCATCTGAATTTTCATGTTGCAATTACCGATGTTGATTCAGCTTTGAAACAGCTCAACAGCACTAAACGAAGAGATGTGAAACTCTCACGTAAAGAAGGTGCTGAATGGCTTGAAACTACAGAGCAGGAGGATATAAAGTCCTATTATAAATTATTACAGCATTTATATAAAACTAAAATAAAAACGCCTCTGTTCCCACTTGAGTTTTTTGAAAAGATAGTTTTGTCCCGGCATGGAAAACTTTTTATAATAAAGTATCACGGAGATGTGATAGGAGGAAGTGTATGTGTATTATTACCGCACAGAACAGTATATGAATGGTTTGTTTGTGGGCTGGATGGGCAGATAAAAAATATTTATCCTTCTACTGTAGCGACGTGGGCAGGTATTGAATATGCCGCATCCAATGAATTTACTTGTTTTGATATGATGGGAGCCGGTAAACCTGATGAAGGATATGGGGTGCGTGAATTCAAATCAAAGTTTGGAGGACAATTAGTTGAACATGGACGTTTCTTATATGTTTCCAAGCCCCGATTGTATTCATTAGGTCAATATGTTGTCAGAAAATTAAAATCAAAGTAATGTGAGTTTACATAATTTATCACTAATCATTAATCACTTTCAGAGATGAATATACTTATGGATATCGCCCATCCTGCTCACGTACATTTACTTAAGAATACTTATTTTGAACTAACCAAAAGAGGACATCGGGTATTTGTAACCGTGAAGGATATTCCGGCTGCCAGATCTTTATTGGATCTTTATCATATTCCATATAAATACCTTGGTGGTAAAAATGATACATTGCTTGGCAAAGCCTTTCTGCAATTTAAGTATAATCTCCAACTTTGGAGTCTGGTTATTTCTAAAAAAATTGAGATTGGTTTTGGTTCGTCTCTTACGTTGGCACATATTTCCCGTATAACACAGATGCAATCTATAATTCTGGATGATGATGACGACACTGTTGAACCTCTTTTTGTAAAATATGCTCACCCTTATGCAGATGTTGTATTGAGTCCAGAATGTACCAAAAGAACAACTAAAAAACTTGTCTCATATCGGGGTTATCATGAGTTAGCCTATTTGCATCCGAATCGTTTTAGCCCGGATAGTTCGGTGTTGAGCGAAATAGGATTGAAAGAAGGTGATTTGTATTTTGTGTTGCGTTTTAATGCATTTAAAGCTCACCATGATGTTGGAGTAAAGGGATTGTCGCTGGAAAATAAGCAAAAGTTGATTGCAATTTTGGAACAAAAAGGCAAAGTATTTATCACAACCGAAAGAGAGATTGATTCTGAATTTAAGAAGTATCAATTGCTTTTATCTCCGGAAAAAGTACATTCTTTGATTTATTATGCCACTATGTTGGTCGGTGATAGTCAAACTATGACTTCCGAAGCAGCTGTTTTAGGAACGCCGGCTATCCGTATGAATACCTTTGTAGGTCAGATTTCCTATTTGGAAGAAGAGGAACATAAGTATGGTTTGACATACGGTTTTTTACCTGACAAATTTGATGATATGTTGATCCGAATAGAAGAGCTACTTTCATTCTCCGATTTAAAAACGATCTGGCAGGAGCGTAGAAAAAAAATGTTGAAGGATAAAATAGATGTTACTGCATTTTATGTCTGGTTTATAGAGAACTATCCCGAAGCAAAACAAATGATGACTGAAAATTCCGATTTTCAAAATCGCTTTAGCTAAACGGTGCTAAAAGATACATTTTATTGTATTTTTGAAACTTAGTTGTTACTTGGTTAAAACGGCAGTTTTTTTTATCTTTAATTAATAAGCTATACGTGTTATCCGGATATATATAATAAAAGCCGGATCTTATTTCAACCTAAACCTTATCTGAAAATGAAGATACTCATAGCAATTAACCCGTTTTTCAAATATCATTATCCAATATTAAATATCAACTCTATATGACAAAACTAATTCTTGTGGCCGGTGCACGCCCGAATTTTATGAAAATAGCTCCATTGATGCATGTACTAAAAAATCATCCGCATATAAAACCCATTTTGGTACACACGGGTCAGCATTATGATGTGAAAATGTCCGGTCAGTTTTTTGATGAACTGAATATTCCTACGCCTGATATAAATCTTGAAGTAGGATCGGCAAGTCACGCTGTGCAGACTGCGCGTATTATGGAGGGTTTTGAGCAAGTTTGCATAAAGGAAAATCCTGATTTTGTATTGGTTGTTGGCGATGTAAATAGCACGGCTGCCTGTACGTTGGTGGCTTCTAAAATGGGAATTAAAACGATTCATTATGAAGCTGGTTTGAGAAGTAACGATAGGACTATGCCAGAAGAAATAAATAGGTTGGTAACTGACGCTATCAGTGATGTTTTTATTACCACAAGTGTGGATGCAGACGAAAATTTATTACATGAAGGTGTTTCTGCGGAAAAAATTCATATGTTGGGAAACTTAATGATTGATTCACTTGTTGCACAGTTACCAAAGGCTCAAAATACAGAACTCGTTTTTAAATTATTGAATCGGGATAGGCAGATCGTACTTGGGGTTGATTTCAAAGAAGGGCAATATGGAGCATTGACGTTTCACCGTCCCGGTAATGTAGATGATAAAGATAGCTTGACAAAGTTGGTTCGTTTGTGGGGCGAAATTTCGGAACAAATACCATTGGTATTCCCAGTTCATCCCCGGACGTATAAAAACATTGTTCATTTTGGTTTGCAAGCTGAAATCAATAGGTATCCTCATCTGTTTTTTATTGAACCATTAGGATATTTGCAATTCATTCATTTAGTGAGTCGCTCTGCATTTGCATTAACCGATTCGGGTGGAATTCAAGAAGAAACCACTTTTATGAATATTCCGTGTTTGACTGTGCGCCCCAACACAGAACGCCCCGTGACGGTTTGGGAAGGAAGTAATAAACTAATTAAAATGGATGAGATTATTCCTGAAGTCAAATTGATTATTCAGGGAGAAGGAAAACATGGAACAATACCTAAATATTGGGATGGGCATACCGCTGAAAGAATAGTTAACCTGATTGATGATATGAAACTTTAGAATAAAAGATCTGGTTGAACCTTCTGGTTTTAAACTCTATTTATAATTGGGATTACAGTTGAGCCTTAGCATATACCTGATTTCAGAATCTAACCAGTGTAATCCATGGCACTATTCGAATTCAAAAATGGTTTGTTGATCAAATAAGCGGCTAACTAATCAACGAATAATTAGCAGACAAAAAAACAAAACTCATTTTATGCCTAAAGATTTTACATTATCAACTTATCGGCATCTACTGCTTGCCATTTTGCAAGCAGGTTACTCTATTGTTACTTTTGAAGATTGGTGCGATAAAAAGGCGCATGGACGTTATGTTATATTGCGTCACGATGTTGATCTAAAAGCAAGTAATTCTCTTGCTGTTGCTCAGATTGAAGCTGAAATAGGTATTCGGGCTTCATATTATTTTAGGGTAGTTCCAAAAAGCAATATTCCTGCGGTTATAAAGAAGATAGCAGATTTAGGACATGAAATAGGGTATCATTATGAGGACTTATCTTTGTTTAAGGGTGACAGCGATAAATCAATTAAACATTTTGATCAGCAACTGACTTACTTTCGTCAGTTCTATCCGGTTCGCACTATATGTATGCATGGAAGTCCGACTTCTAAATGGGATAATCGGGATTTATGGAAAACGTTTAATTATGCTGATTTTGGGATCGTGGGTGAACCTTATTTTGATTTTCTTAATAGTGAGACTGAAAAAATTGAAGATTTACTATACCTTACCGATACCGGACGAATGTGGGACGGCGATAAATATAATGTAAGGGATAAAATACGGACAAATAAGGAACAAACCAGTCAGTTGATTGAATTACCCAACGATGAATTAAAAGATATGTGTACGACTGAAGGTGAATTTTTTAAGATGCATACAACTTTCGATGTCATAAACTGGATGAAGGTTGCTGCCAATAAGAATGCGATTATGATAACTACTCATCCGCAACGATGGACTGATAATTCGTTGAAGTGGTATTCTGAGTTGTTGAAACAAAGAATTAAGAATTTAATTAAAAGGTTTATCGTTGAAAAGTAAGATGGATTATTGATAAAGTGTAAACACTGAAACTTATTGAATTAAGAGTTTATTTATTCGTTTATTTCTAAAGTAGCTTGTCTTACAAAAATAAATAAATGACCGTTCTGATGTTCTGCTAGTCTTAATTTTATCTATGTGGCTTTTTGTATTGCTCTTGTGGTATTTTTTATTATATTTGCATGGATATAATTTACGATATGAAGATATTTTACAAGCCATCTTATTTTTACCTGATTATTGACCTTCTAATACTTATACTAAGCTTGTATGTAGTACTAGATTGGTTTCCACTCACCACAAACTCTCCATTTACTAAATATTCCGGCGCTTCTTTTTGGTTTATTTTTTCATGGTTTATTTTTTCTTATTTATTAAAGAGATATAAACCTTTAAGGAAGCAACAATATTTTGTAACCTCGTTAAGACTGTTTTATGTCTCTTCTGTCAACTTTGTTATTTTTGTAATTCTAATACACTATTTCTTTAAACCTTATTCGGGATATGTATTATTAGCCATCACCGTAGGGACATTTCTTATTAATTACATTGTGCTGTCTTGTTATTTTGCATATAAGTTTGCTGTAGATTACAACGAGGTAAGCTTAAAGCCAAGAAAACAAAGAATTGATGCAACGGTCAAATTGGCTGATAAGCTTGATTCCGAAACTTATGCACAACTAGAAGCAATGATATACAAGCAATCTGCAGCGGTTGGGCTCCGACTTTTAAAGAAACAGGTTGATTTGAGCAGTGGCAATACGTCGGTTTTTATAAGTAATAGTGCTGCTGATCTAAAAAAATATCCTGTTTATCAATATGACACCATTGTTCAGCTCGAACGGTTGAATAATATGAGGGAGATAAATAAAAAACTTGCGATAATTAATGAAAAATTGCCGGATAATGGTATTTTTGTATGCTGTTTTGAATCGAAGAGCACCCGGAAGAAGCGTATCTTGAAAAATAACCCAGGAGCTATAAATTATATTCTTTATATGTTTGATTTTCTTTTTAAACGTGTAATGCCTAAGTTTATCTTGACAAAATGGTTATATTATTATATTACAGGAGGTAATAATCGTATTTTTTCTAAAGCAGAAGTTCTGGGCCGGTTGTATTGCTCGGGATTCAAAGTAATTTTAGAAAAGAAAATAGGACAGTTAACTTACGTCATTGCACAGCGGGCAAAAGAGCCGGAAACAATACAGAAGAGAATTTATGGACCTTTGATTCGTTTAACCAGGTATGGTAAGGATGGAGAGATGATCAAAGTGTATAAAATGCGTACGATGCATCCTTTTTCGGAGTATCTGCAGGGATATATTTACAAACACAATAGTTTAAATGTTGGTGGTAAGTTTAACCGGGATATAAGAATAACTACCATTGGTAGTTTTATGCGTAAGTATTGGATTGACGAATTGCCGATGTTTATCAATCTGTTTAATGGAGAAATGAAATTAGTTGGGGTACGACCATTAAGTAAGCAATATTATAGTTTATATAATTCCGATTTGCAAGAGAAGCGTTTAAAGTTTAAGCCAGGTTTATTACCTCCTTTTTATGCTGATCTGCCTCATTCGCTCGACGAAATTCAAGACTCGGAGATGAGATATTTGGTGTCTTGCGAAAGTAAAGGCGTTTTTAAAACAGATTTGATTTACTTTTTTCGGATCTTAAAGAATATATTAATCAATAATGCCCGAAGTGGATAATGATGATGACAATTGAAAGAAACGGTGAGCCTGACATGATTAAAAAAATATGTCAGGCTCATTTGCTTATATAATGTCAATTTAGAAACAGAATTAAAAGTTCGTATTTTATGGAAGAAGAAAAAATCACAGGGTTACCCGAGAATGCATCCCGTGAGTTGGCTGATGGGGAAGAGTATAAACCTCTACTTTCGCCGGATAAAGATTACCCGGAAGTAAATGTCCGTTCGGTATCGTGGGGATTGCTTATGGCAATTTTATTCTCAGCAGCAGCTGCTTATTTGGGTTTAAAGGTAGGACAGGTATTTGAAGCAGCTATTCCCATAGCTATTATAGCTGTTGGTTTGTCGAGTGCTTCGAAGCGAAAGAATGCGTTGGGCGAAAACGTCATTATACAATCTATTGGTGCCAGTTCGGGGGTTATTGTTGCCGGAGCTATTTTTACGTTGCCGGCATTATACATTCTTCAGGCTAAATATCCTGAAATTACCGTTAGCTTTTTGCAGGTATTTCTCAGCTCATTACTGGGTGGTGTGTTGGGCATTTTGTTTCTGATTCCTTTCCGCAAATACTTTGTGTCTGATATGCATGGTAAATATCCTTTTCCTGAAGCAACGGCAACCACGCAGGTGCTTGTGTCGGGCGAAAAAGGAGGCGACCAGGCTAAACCTCTTATTATGTCAGGTGTTATCGGTGGTTTGTTTGACTTTCTGATAGCCACATTCGGAACCTGGTCTGAAACTTTCACTTCGCGTGTATTACCTTACGGAACGCTTCTTGCTGATAAGCTGAAAATGGTATTCAAAGTGAATGTTGGTGCTGCGGTTTTAGGTCTGGGTTATATAGTCGGACTAAAGTATGCTGCCATTATTTGTGCCGGTTCGGCTCTTGTATGGTTTGTTATTGTACCTGTGTTACCCATATTGGGACCGGATTTACTGCATGCCTTGAACCCTGCTTTTTCAGGGGCATTGTCGGGCTTGCCTCCCGAAGTTATTTTTAAAACCTTTGCCCGTCATATTGGAATCGGTGGTATTGCTATGGCCGGAATTATTGGTATAATTAAATCAAGAAGCATAATAAAAAGTGCTGTTGGGTTGGCTTCGAGCGAATTTAAAGGGAAGGGTCAAGCTGTAAGTGCTCAGGTAAAACGTACACAACGGGATATTTCCATGAAGATTATTGTTATTGGAGTTATACTGGCTTTGATAGCTACCTTTATATTCTTCTATTTCGGAGTGGTCGATAATTTACTTCATGCTATTGTGGGTATTCTTGTTGTAGCTGTTATAGCATTTCTGTTTACCACCGTTGCTGCCAATGCCATTGCCATTGTGGGTACTAATCCGGTTTCGGGCATGACTCTGATGACCCTGATTTTGGCTTCGGTAGTTATGGTAGCTGTGGGTCTCAACGGAACTACCGGTATGGTTGCGGCTTTGATTATTGGCGGGGTGGTATGTACTGCCTTGTCGATGGCCGGAGGATTTATCACCGATTTGAAAATCGGTTATTGGATTGGAACTACGCCTGCCAAGCAAGAAACCTGGAAGTTTCTGGGTACGCTTGTTTCTGCTGCAACGGTGGGTGGCGTAATTATGATCCTGAATAAAACTTACGGATTTACGGGCGATGGTGCGTTGGTTGCTCCGCAGGCTAATGCTATGGCAGCTGTTATTGAACCCTTGATGTCGGGAGTGGGAGCGCCCTGGTTTTTGTATGCAATAGGTGCCGTTATAGCCCTGGTGTTGACTTATTTCAGAATTCCGGCTTTGGCTTTTGCCTTGGGAATGTTTATTCCGTTGGAACTGAATACACCGCTTTTGGTAGGTGGAGCCATCAGTTGGTATGTGTCTACGCGTAGCAAAGATAAAGCATTAAATACTGCCCGTCAGGAAAAAGGTACTTTACTGGCATCGGGATTTATAGCCGGTGGTGCGTTGATGGGTGTGGTAAGTGCTGCTTTGCGATTTGGCGGTATCAACGTGATGAATACGCAGTGGGTCGAAAGTGCGGGAGCTGAGTGGTTGGCTTTGGTCATGTATGGAGCTGTTATCGGCTATTTCATTTGGGATACCATGCGGGCTAAAGTACAAGAGTGATAAACCCCGGAATGTAAAACAAACGAGAGTGCATCAAAAGTCTATTTACTTTTGAAATTAGATGTGCAGCCTGCAAGGCTAATATATACTAGCCAAGGTGAAGCCTTGGAAAATGTGCGAATGGAATTGTTTTTCGGGCTGTAAGCCCAGTATAATATATTGAAATGAAATATATTGCCCTTTCAGGGCGCATTGCGTATTTGTTACATTAAACCCAACGCATCACTTCGTTTTGCATTGGGCTGACATATACCGGGCTTGCAGCCCAAAGATACTCTTTCAATTTGAAGGAATAAAAACAGACGAGGATGATCTTTTTGATTCATCCTCGTCTGTTTTTATAGTTAGTTCATTTGTCCCAAAGGGGTGTTATCATGCTGTTCAACCTGCTTCGGGGCTGGATCGTTCCTACTACAGGACTAAGTGCTAGGGACCGTTTTTTGATATCTATATTTTGTCAAGCGTTTGTCTCCTGTTTTTTCAATAATGTCGTTGTCCACAGCTTCTTTTAAATCTCTACTAGCTGTAGCAGTCGAGATTTCTTTGTTATGTCTTAAATAATCTTGCCTTGTAAATAATTCATTTCCAATAAAATTCTTAAAAATGTTTATTCTGTCTGTACCGGTTAATGTGCGGTTTTGAGTCTTCAATAAATCTTCTAAAGCTATATTGATGATTTTAAGCATGAATTCAATAAACCTGGTAGAGTTCCCCTGATTGTCTGATTTCCCGAGAACATCATAATAATCTTGCTGACGCTCTTTAATTAACGATTCTATCGGTAAGAATTCAAAAACAGGAGAATAATCTTTTAATATCACAGTTTGCCATAATCGTCCCATTCTTCCATTTCCATCAACAAATGGGTGAATAAATTCAAATTCATAATGAAATACACAACTTTTTATTAATAGTATATCTTTGTCGTTTTTCAAGTAATCAAATAGATCTTTCATTAGAGGGTAAACAATATCTCCGGGAGGTGCTACATGTGTGATATTATTTCCTTTTATAATTCCAACCGCAGTCCTTCTGAATTGTCCGGCATTTTCAATTAATGTATTCATTAATATCCCATGAGCACGATACAAAGAATCTACTTCATAAGCATTAAATTCATTAAGCTTAGAATATAGTTCTATAGCATTTTTTACTTCAATGATATCTTTCTGAGGAGCGAGCACTCTTTTGTTATTAATCAAGTCCGTAATTTGCTCAATAGTCAGTGTATTTCCTTCAATTTCAAGCGATGATTGTATAGACTTAATTCTGTTTCGCTTTCGTAGTTCAGTAGGTGGTTTAATTAGTTTCGCAGATCTGATTTCTCCTATTTTTTCTGAAATAGACGATGTTAGTTTTAAAATTTCACTTGTTATTTCATACGGTGGTTTCATACTCTTTTATTTGTGATAGTATCATTTGATAGTATCAAAGATATGCGATTCTGCTGAGACTGCAATACTTAATTCGTTTTTTTTAATTAAACACACACGACTGAGGCTGTGAGCACCTCCTTTTTGCTGCCCCACGACTCCTTTCGTGTATACCATTCTTTCTTAATTCTGTAGAACCAGAAACTGTCCTATATCAATAAACTAGTTGCGTTTCCCATTGCTACTACTGGTTTGCCTACGCGATGCAATCGCGCAGGAGCTGCGGTTTGCAAACGACGCTAGATTTTAAAATTTAAAAAGATTAATCCTAGGATACCCAAAAATCCAAAAATCAAACAAAGAGAATAAATTAAGTCGTATGCATCTGATTCTCTCTTTTTTTCTCTGTCATACATACCTGCTTCCAATATTCTACCAATAAATATTGGTTCTCGACGAAAAACGATCTTATAAATTTGTCTTATAAGATGATAATGTAACGTTGCACATAGAGGTACAATATATTGAATTGAATACGCTGTCAAATTCATTTTTGAAGATATAATCGGGATTAATGAAAATAAAACAGAAATAGAAATCCAAATAAAGTTGAAGTGTTTCTCTCTTAATTTATTTGAGAATGGGGTAAAGATAATCAAGAACGTTGGAATAAAGATTGATAAATAATTCAACAAGTTGTCGTCTTTGAAGGATAAAAGTCCCCAAATAAACAGTCCAAAATACAGTCCTAATATTATTTTGTTAGAAGTTTTCATTGAAATTACTACGTTTTTTTATGCTTACACATAACAGCCTATAATATCGGTATTTGGTGGTTTATTGGAGCGTTCTCTGTCACTGTCTGAACCACGATTATATCTGATTAAAATGATTTAGCAGATAGTCTGGTAATTCAGATTTGGTTGTATTTTTATTGATTAGCCTTTTGAATTCTAAGCTTTTTTTCTTCCCCATTAATGTGGTTTCAGAGTATCTGTTTCTATCTGATTAATCAGCTGAATCCAGGTTCAGACAATTTTCCGCTGCCTTACGATTGCATCGTGTGGCAATTATACCTTCTTTGTTTTAATGCCCACTTCACGTTATTCTCCCACGCGATACAATCGCGCGGCAGCAGGAGAGCAGGGGGAAGACTAATTATTAGCAGCATACCCTTTCACTTATTCGTTTGTTTCTTTGTCAGCAGTAACTTTGTCTCTCGTCAAATATGAAGAAATAGATTTCGAGTAATAGATGGCAATAATTCCCACAAGTATTTTTAGTCCTGCAATTATCAAAAAGTTTTTATCTCGTATTTCAGGAGTAAAGTTGTTCTGAACTATGTAAATGTAATCCTTTAGTTTAAAACCAAATTCAGGTATAGTCCAAATAATAGTTATTAGTCCAGCTAGTGTCAGCGCAATTTCTATGATTGTCTTTTTATCGGTGAAAAGTTTTGCTGTCTCACTAAAATCTTCTTTCTTACAAATCAAATTTGTTACCTTTTTTGTCTTGAAAATTAGAAGTCCTGCAAAAACTGTCACTAGAACAAAGTTCAAAATAGTCACTATGAAAATAGGTGTTTGGTTTATACCTCCGTAAATACTCGGATTGTTTTTGTACTGCAGCAAAATTGTTGAATAAGTCAGTAATTCTTTCAAGAGTTCAATTACCGTAATAACTAGATAAAGCCCAAAAATCTTAATGGCTATTTCGTAAATGTCTGATTTTTTCATTATCGTTTGTTTTTTATGTATGTCTTTCTCTTTTTTAGGGCTGCTGCTGACGACCGAGGCGTATATTAGCGGTTGTTTTTATTTTCAATCGTCAGTTCATAGTGTTCGACTGTTGGAAATGGATCATAATAATGATGTAAAAGCTTTTTCCATTCCAAGTATTGAGTCGATTGTCTAAACCCAACTGTATGGTCTTCTAAATTTTCCCAGTCCACAAGTAGAATATATTTATTCTTCTGCTCTATACAGTGGCTTAGCGAATGTTTCACATACCCCTTTATCGAACTGATAAATTGTCCTGCTATGGCAAAGTCTATTTCAAATTGCTTTTCTTGTCCAGGTTTTACGTTTAATATAGCTACTTCTAAAATCATATTTCTTCAATTATTGAATGTCCGTTTGAATTGTCTGCTGAAGTCCATTGCCAGTCTTCTCCCGCTGCCGCACGATTGTATCGTGTGGTAACCTTATACCTTCTTTGTTTTAATGCCCACCTCACGTTATTCTCCCACGCGATACAATCGCGCGGGAGCTGGGGGAGTATTTATAGATTTTCCTTAGAAGAATATATGTTCAAAATTTCTTTACAGAGGTAATATCCTCTCTGTTTAGATCTGTACCAAAAAACAATAACTATTAAAATTGAGAGATATACTTTCCAGTCGTCATAATAATTTGTTATTAAAATTATACTACTCAATAATACACAGGTTAACATTGTTCTCGAAAAGGCGTAAATATTGCTAAAGTCTTCTAAACGTGTGTCTTTTTGCGAAAAAG
>JAATGT010000243.1 GCA_015654525.1 Bacteroidales bacterium | reverse complement strand
GTCCTACGGACAATAAACATGCATATCTCTTTATTCTATGGATATGTAAGTCCTACGGACTATTTTTTCAACTACTGATTCGCATTTATAAACCCTACACCGCAAACCTTACACCATACACTTTACACCAGAAACCAGAAACCATACACCCTACACCAATTATATTTTCCCCTTTTTGTATCTGATCACTATCTGTTCAAGAACTTTATCCTCCCCTATTGAATCGTACTTGGCTTTCAGATTTTCATGGAACAACAATCCCACACCATACCAGAACGTAGCAGGAATACCGCCCTTGTAGGTCTTAATCAATCCATAGGCACTTTCGTTAGTTTCGCGGGAAAGTAACTTGAGTAATAATTTACCCTGCGAATAAGACATTTTACGCACATCCTGCTCGTATTGCTGAAACAGTTCCTTTTCCGTAGCTTTTATCAACCGTCGCCTTTCGCCGCCATCCTTAATGGTAGCCAGTTTAGCATTCAGCTTATCCACCACTTCTTTTGTTTTCAGTACATAAGGATACACTTTCTTGAGGTTATAAATAGCCCGGTAGTTGCTTCGGATAAATTGAAAGTCCTCTTGCGTAAACTTGGTTTTCTCGGTCAATGCTTGTTGTACCTTTTTGGTATTCTCTTGCTGAATAGGATTTTTTGCCAGACTGTCCATCAACACCACCTCTTTGAGCACCTGCATTGTTTTCTTCATCTGTGCCAACATGACCGAATCGGGATTCTTAACTACATTAGTCACATCATCGTCACCCGGTTCGAAATCTTTGATTTCGTCCATTGCTTTGGCCAGATCTTGAGGTTGCGGGGCATTTTGTACTTTTTGATCCGAGGGTGCTTTCTTATCGTCCGGATTTGGAATGTCGGTTGGAGGCGGAGTATCCATCTCGGCATTCTCCATTAATTCAAACTGAACGGCTGTGTCTTTATCATCATCCGCGAGTTGATCCGAATCTAGTTTGGGAATAATAGCAAGCAATACAAATAAAACAGTGTAAAATGCAACTGAAACTAATATGGCAATCGAGTTTGATTTATATTTTTTGAAGATATTCATTGTTAAGTGTTACTCCCAAAAATGTGTCCGTTATTGCTGTTGCTATATCTGTCCGGAGTAAAACGGATGCAAAGATATGGATTTATTTTTGCATTGAAGACCACTGATATTAAAAGATTGCGACAGTTAGTGAACTTTAAAATAACAATTCATTTCTTGTCAGCTATCCGGGATAAAAAACAGAAACCGACCGCACCTTCCGATGCCGGATTCAGCCGATCAGACTGCCTCTGCATGGTAATACCATTCGAATTTCTTTTGAAAAATCATCGCATAAACAAGAAATTTCGCTAGTAATTGGCATAATGATCAATTTTAGAATCACAAACGTAATATTCGACAATAGAAATTAGTTTTGTACCTTTGTTTATTCAAAATTAAAAACAATATATATGACATATCTCCGAAAACCAGAATGGTTAAAAATAAAATTACATAGTGAAGCTGAGTTTACCCACGTTAGTCAGGTTATCAAGCAACACAACTTACATACTATTTGCTCAAGTGGCAAATGTCCGAATATGAGTGAATGCTGGAATAAAGGTACGGCAACATTGATGATTCTTGGTGAAATTTGTACCAGAGCCTGCAAATTTTGTAACACACTTACAGGGCGACCTCTCCCACTCGACACCAACGAGCCCGACAATGTAGCTAAATCCATTAAGCTTATGAAACTACATCATGCAGTCATCACCTCCGTCGACCGAGATGATCTTCCTGACGGGGGAGCCGCTCAGTGGGCAAAAACAATCCGGGCTATAAGAAATGTAAATCCGGATACTACCCTGGAAGTGCTGATTCCTGATTTTGACGGAAAAATAGAATTAATCGATCTTATTATCAATGAAAAACCTGAAATTATTTCGCACAACCTCGAAACCGTTCGTCGATTGACACCGTCTATCCGCACTAAAGCCAAATACGACATCAGCTTAAAAGTATTGGCACACATTGCATCCCGAAACATTGTTGCCAAAACCGGAATTATGCTGGGACTTGGAGAAACTCAGGAAGAAGTGCTAACCTTAATGGATGAAGCTCTGGCAACCGGTTGCTCCATCCTTACAATCGGACAATACATGCAACCTTCGCGTAAAAATATAGAAGTGAAGGAATACATTACGCCTGAAAAATTTGAAGAATACAAACAAATTGGACTTCAAAAAGGATTTCGTCAGGTAGAGAGTGGCCCACTGGTTCGCTCATCTTATTGTGCCGAGAAGCATATCCAGAAATAAAACAGCCAAATAATTCAATTCAAAAGATTTATTTTTCTGATAAAATCAGCACTCTAATCAAGTAAATTTTTAATTTATTTTCATGCATAAACAATACGCTGGAATTGTATATTTCAGCGTATTGTTTCTTAAAATACGATCTGTAATTGTTACAACTATTAAATTAACCCAAATAATTCATATATGGTTAAAGTTTTTCTTTCAAACAGATTGCGATTAAAAAAATAATATATATATTTGTATCGTAAATCTACAACAATTGATTTCGAAAGAGCTCTTTATTTAATATTATTCAGTATAGACAACTGACAATCAATTACTTGTTTCTGTTTCAGAAAGTTTTTTCAAAAAAAATTCGTTTGGATAAATTATTACCAACTTGGTAATGTTATCGATTACTAAGTTTTATTTATTTACACATAAAACTACAACATTATGAAAAACGTTGAATTTGAAAATGAATTAGTAGCGTTACAAAGTAACATGCGGAACTTTGCATTCTCACTAACCCTAAATCGTGATGATGCCGAAGATCTTTTGCAAGACACAACGCTTAAAGTATTGGACAATCAAGAAAAGTTTACTGACAATGTCAATTTCAAAGGCTGGGTATTAACCATTATGAAGAATATCTTCATAAACAATTATCGAAAAATAGTTCGCAACCAAACTGTGGTTGACAAAACTGAAGACTTACATCATTTAAATTTACCTCAGAATTCAGGCTTTGACAGCCCTGAAGGTTCATATGCAATTGGTGAAATATCCAATAGTATTGCTTCTTTTGCCGACGAATATCGGATTCCGTTTTCTATGCATATTCAGGGTTTTAAATATGAAGAAATTGCACAGAATATGCACTTACCAATCGGGACTGTGAAAAGCCGCATATTTTTGGCACGCAAGCGTCTTCAAGAACAACTGAAGGATTACCGCTATTAATTAAACATATTATAAAATAAAGCCTAAGCATAAAAACTTCGGCTTTTTTATTTACTTTTGAATTGAAATACAAAAACATCGCGGCAACCATAAACTGGACCGATATCACTATGAACACAGCAATAATTATGTTAGGAAGTAATTCCGATGCGGATATTAATCTGGAACTGGCAAAAGATCAATTGTCATCATATTTTGATGTCGTTAAGGAAAGTTCAACAACTACATCTAAACCTTTCGGAAAAAATTATCATGCTGACTTTTGGAATAAAGCACTAAAAATCTTATCGGTAGAAACAAAAGAAGAAACCATCTACATTTTCAAAAACATTGAAGCTGAAATGGGGCGTACAGCAGATAGTAAAAAATCGGGAATAATACCTATTGATATAGATCTGATTTTTTGGAACGACAATCAGGTACATTCCGATTATGATCGGTTTGACTTTGTGCGAAAATGCATTAATGAAATCAGATAAAGATTTCAAGACCCCTATCAATGAAATAATGCAGAACCAACGATTGCCTGATTTGTTAGTTCATTCCTAAATAATCCCCCACTGATGTTATTTATGAATTAAAAAACATGTATATTTGTCGTCCTTCTAAAAATGAAGATCGAATTTATAACAAGTTGAATATCATGAAACATTTTCCACCATCCGAATTAATAATAAACAGTGACGGAAGCATTTTCCACTTACACTTAAAACCCGAACAACTGGCTGATAACATTATTTTAGTTGGCGATCCGGGACGAGTGGCATTAATTGCCGAATATTTCGACACGCAGGAATGCTCCATTTCCAGTCGTGAGTTCAATACTATAACGGGAACTTACAAAGGCAAACGCATCTCGGTAATTTCCACAGGGATAGGCACCGACAATATTGATATCGTAATGAATGAATTAGATGCGTTGGCCAATATAGATTTAGAAACCCGTACAGAAAAAGCGAGTTTTCGCCAACTAACTATTATTCGCATCGGAACATCAGGAGGAATGCAAGCTGAAATTCCATTAGGAAGCTTTCTTATTTCCGAGAAATCGATTGGCTTTGACGGCATGCTGAATTTTTACGCAGGACGCGATTCAGTTAGCGACCTCCCATTCGAAGAAGCCATGAAAAAGCATCTTGTATGGAATCCTCAACTAGCTGCCCCTTATGTGGTAAACGCGGATGAGGAACTGGTAAACCGGATTGGCAGAAATGATATGCTACGTGGTGTGACCATATCGGCTAACGGATTTTACGGACCGCAAGGACGTGTATTGCGCATCAACCTGGCTGACATGCATCTGAACGATAAAATTGAAAGTTTCCGCTATAGGAATTATAAAATAACCAACTATGAAATGGAAGGATCGGCTATTGCCGGATTATCAAAGTTGATGGGACACAAAGCCATGACAGTTTGCTGCATTATTGCGAACCGACGTGTGGAAGCCGCCAATACCGATTATAAACCTTATATCGAAGAACTTGTAAAAACAGTACTTGATAGAATCTGATCAAACAACAACTAACTTCTGGTAACGTACAACTCAATAAAATGTCTACCATAACAGCTATATCAACAGCTCCGGGTATCGGGGGAATTGCAGTAATTCGCGTATCGGGAAAAGATGCAGTGAAGTACTGTAATAGCATTTTCGTACCTAAGAGAAAAACATTTTCATTGCTTCTGCAAGAGCCTAACACCGCTAGTTTCGGAAGTGTTGTAAACCCGAAGAATGAGACAATTGACGAAGTACTGGTAACAGTGTTTCGCACTCCTCATTCCTTTACAGGTGAAGACATAGTGGAAATTTCTTGCCATGGTTCAGCCTATGTTCAACAGCAAATCCTGCAGTTGTTACTACAGCAGGGATGTGCGTTGGCCAAGCCCGGTGAATTTACCCAACGTGCTTTTTTGAATGGGAAAATGGATCTTTCGCAAGCTGAGGCCGTAGCCGATCTCATTGCATCTACTTCTGCAGCTTCACACCGTATGGCTCTGAATCAAATGCGTGGCGGATTTTCAAACGAATTACTAAAGTTGCGTACACAGTTGCTTAATTTTGTTTCACTGGTAGAACTGGAACTGGATTTCAACGAAGAAGATGTAGAATTTGCCGATCGGACACAACTCAAATCACTGGCGACGACCATAGAACGACTGATATTAAAACTTTCCGATTCGTTTCGTGTAGGTAATGCTCTGAAAAATTGAATACCGGTAGCATTGGTGGGTGAAACTAACGTAGGAAAATCAACATTACTCAACGTATTGCTCAACGAAGAAAAAGCAATTGTTTCTGATATTCATGGTACAACACGCGATGTGATTGAAGATTCAGTCAATATAAACGGAATCACATTCCGTTTCATCGACACTGCTGGTATACGCGACACAAAAGACAAGATCGAAAACATGGGTATTGAACGTACCTATCAAAAAATAGAACAAGCATCGATTGTGCTTTGGATACTGGATTGTACCCAATTGAGCGAGCACATAGAATGGCTCACCGACCGCATTGCTAAACGGGCTATCGGAAAAAAAGTAATACTTGTTTTCAACAAAATAGACAAAATAACCGAAGATGAGCGTGATGTGCTAACCCAAATGTTTGAACAGTTTGAGGGTGAACGTATTTACATCTCCGCCCGCGAACGGATCAACACCGACGGACTTCAAAACGCCCTTGTTGCTGCAGCGCAATTACCCGAAATAAATCCGGGAGATGTAGTCGTAAGTAACATCCGTCATTACGAGGCCTTGCAAAACGCTCACTTCTCTATTTGCCGTGTAATTGATGGACTCGACTCCGGCATTTCGGGCGATTTTCTTTCGCAGGACATTCGAGAATGTATGCATTTTCTCGGTGAAATTACAGGACAAATATCAAACGATGAGATACTCGGAAATATATTTGGGAAATTCTGTATCGGAAAGTAACCTCTCATTACAAAACATATACAAAACACATACAAAACGCTGTAATCAACCGATTAACAGCGGTTTTTCATTTCATCAAATTATACCTTTTCTTTGGTTTATTATCTGTTTATTTATATTATATTTGTACCACTATTGTTCCAGTTTTGGAGACAGAAAGTGAACATCATTTTTCTATAAGTCCAAGCCCTAAATTAGCAATGAATAAAAAATGTAATCTATTTTATAAAGCATCTTTTTTATTTATCACTTACAAATATTATCCCAATACACTTTCAATTTAGATAAAACAAAAAAGAAGCTGCCCCTTTTGAGGCAGCTTCTTTATAGAAAAGAATAGTAATACTAAATTACTTGTTTTCGGCAATAAATGTATCTTTTTCGCGATTGATCGTTACATTCAGTGCAGTTAAGTACTTTCTGTACTGTGAATCACTTAAAATTGATTTGGCATTGCCTAAATTAAATCTTAATGCTTTTTCAGCTGCAACGTCATTGTCGGCTTTCAAAGCTGTTTTCAATTTATTTTCTGTAAGAGAAAATACATACTTCAACTGATCTGCTTGTGTATAATCGGCATCCAAATAACGAACTAGCGAATTGAATGTAGTTTCGTTATTCAACTTGTAAAATACAGTGTAATCACTTGAATTTACTGCAGAAACGCTGGCGCCAAATGCGACCAAAAT
>JAATGT010000099.1 GCA_015654525.1 Bacteroidales bacterium | reverse complement strand
TCCCCAATCCACTGAAACGTTGTCTGATTGCAGAAGACCTGTTCTGAAGAAATTTTTTATATTATTTTTTCCTCTTGAAACCCAAGGTAACGGAGTCAATTTTCCTGTTGAAGCATCTACCGGACTGTTGAATTGAGTAGTTTCCATATAACCGCTTGAAGTTGATGAATCCGTTTGATCCAATTTCGGTCCCCAGACCCATCCACCACCTTCAGTACCGCTGCCAGATCCGTCTACATAAGCATATTTTCCGTTATCGCCGTTTCCATATTCAGTTTGCACCTTAGGAACTCTTAGGAAACTCGGTTGCCACATCGTACTATTGTTGAATGATACATGCGCCTTACCTTTTTCTCCTTTTTTCGTAGTAATCATAATGGCTCCTCTCAAACCTTTCGATCCGAATAACGCAGCTGCTACCGAACCTTTCAGAACATCCACTTTTTCTATATTGTCAGCATTTATTTTCCATAAGTCTCCGTCCGTAGGAATGCCGTCAAGAACTATCAACACATCGCTTCTGCCTCTAAGTTCAATACTCGGATCAGCAAATAATGTTGTAGAATTATGAATGTTCAAACCAGCCACCTTACCTGTCAATTGGCTGAGGGCATTGTCTTCCTTCGCTTTTGCCATGGTTGATCCATCTACACTTTGCGTAGCATAACCAAGCGTATTTTTGTCTTTCTTTATACCTAACGCCGTCACAACTACTTCTTTCGTTGAGTTTGATGTTTCGCTAAGTGTCACAACCATATCTTTTCCGTTTACTGTAACATTTTTTGCTTCATACCCCATATATGAAATAGTCAATATGTCCCCAATCGTTGCGGAAATATTGAACTTGCCATCAATACCTGTGGCAGTTCCGGTTTTTTTTTCTCCTTTAACAACAATGTTAGACCCAGGCAATGCTGAACCCTCATTATCAGTTACTTTTCCATGTATAGCTATTCCCTGAGCGAATGAAAATGAGCTATACAAAATCATTGATAAAATCCAAAGCACTCGTTTCCTTTTTAACATACTGTTTTGCAAATTAATTAATAATATTTCCATAAAAAAAATTACTTGTTATCTTTAACAACCCAATAATTCAACGTCTGATTAGGTGTCTCTAAAACAAATTTGTAAAAAACACTTTCTCTTAACTCCTTGCTTAGTATCATTTTTTCATCGGAAAGTTTTACTGTAGCTATTTTTTGATATTTATCCGGTTCATTTTTTTTAAAGTGATTGGTATAGCTTACTAAAATGTCGGCAGTTTGTTTTTTATTGCCGGAGAGATTTTTCCATGTAAAACAAAACTTCCCATCATGTTCTTCTGATTTAAAATCAGAAAAATCCGCCGTTCCAATAAACGGAACTCCATCCCATTCGTATTTTACATCTTTCGGCACATCGATATCCATAAAATTTACGATTGAAGGCAATATTGATACGATACCGGGAGTAGATTTTTTTAAAGAAGAGTTTACGTCTTTATAATTTGTAACAATCCATGTACCGCGTTCTCTATCTGATTGTCCGCCATGGCCTTTCCCATCTACAGGTGAACGGCCATGGTCTGTTGTGATGACCAAAAGCCATTTTTCATTGTTGTTTTTCTCTCTGTCTTTAATTGCATTCCATATTTTACCTATTAAAGCGTCTTCGAAGTTTATGGCATCTTCCATTTGTTTGCCATCTCCATACATATGTCCCATATCGTCAGTGAATTCAAGATAAACCCATGACAGATCAGGTGCGTTTTCTCTCACACATTTCGCTGCTTCTACAGCTACCTTCTCGTCAATATTTTTCATGAAAATTCTCTCATTGTCATGTGGAAAATTGATAGTATCCAATTCAAAACCATCACAAGAGTAGTCCATCTTAATATTATTGGTTTCGTTTTTTGCTTCACCAATTAATTTTGTTCTATTATCTTGCCATGAAGAATAAACCGCAATTTTTTTATTTGGATATTTGTCTTTAAATAACCTAAAAACAGTTGGATAACTATAATTCGGATCTTTTATGTCATTATCCCATACATTGTGTTTGTTTACCCATGTTCCGGTTAATAAACTATTATAACCTACGGCTGAAATAGTGGGTGTTTGCGAGTAGGTCCCTTTTTCTCCACCAACAAATGCAGGTGTAAACGTTCCACATGCAGAGATTGAATCCAAATAAGGAGTTTGGGCTTTTTTCAGCATATCCCGGGCTATTCCGTCAACAATAATAAATAAAGTCTTTTTTACTTGTGGTTTTGTCTGTGCCACGATAGAATTTGATAAAACACATAAAAAAAACAGTAACAACAATAAAT
>JAATGT010000238.1 GCA_015654525.1 Bacteroidales bacterium | reverse complement strand
TGAATGCTTCTACTCCGACTTTTGATGATAGTCAATGGCGGAAACTCAATTTACCTCACGACTGGAGTATCGAAGCTGACTTTTCGGACAAAAATCCTGCTACTCCCGGTGGTGGCGCTTTACCCGGTGGACTGGGCTGGTATCGTAAAACCTTTACGGTAGATAAAAAGAGTAAAGACAAGCGAATTTTTGTCGATTTTGACGGAGTGTATCGCAACAGCGAAGTGTGGATCAACGGAACGTCGGTAGGCAAGCGTCCGAACGGTTATATTTCGTTCCGCTATGATCTGACTCCTTACATAAAATTCGGTGAGAACAATGTGATTGCTGTAAAAGTGGATAACTCCAAACAACCGAATTCTCGTTGGTATTCGGGTTCGGGAATTTTCCGGAATGTATGGTTGACTACTACCAATCCCGTTCATGTGGATTTATGGGGAACCTATGTTACTACTCCTAAAATTAATGCCGACAGTGCAGAAGTAGCCATACAAACCACAGTGCGAAATGATGAGAAACGTGTGAAGAGCGTAAAGATAGAACAACTGCTGTATGATGCACAGGGAAATCTCGTAAACAAGGTAGATGGACCCATGTATGTGGGTGCGGGAACAACTCATCAGTATTTACAACAAATCTCGGTAAAGAAACCTACGCTGTGGAGCATCGAGAATCCTTATTTGTACAAACTTGTTACCCGTACCTATGTTTACGGTCGTTTGACTGATGAATATACTACCAATGTTGGTATCCGGTCGTTTGTTTTTGATGTAAAAAAGGGATTTATTCTGAATGGAAAGTCAGTCAAGATAAACGGTGTTTGCAATCATCACGATTTAGGAGCATTGGGTGCTGCGGTGAATACACGTGCCATCGAACGCCAGTTGCAAATCCTGAAAGAGATGGGCTGTAACGGCATTCGTACTTCGCATAATCCGCCGGCTCCCGAGTTGCTCGATCTGTGCGATAAAATGGGCTTTATTGTGATGGACGAATCCTTTGACATGTGGTTGAAAAAGAAAACAACCTACGACTATTCTTCCGATTTTCCTGAATGGCACCAACGCGATTTGACCGATATGATTGTGCGCGATCGCAATCATCCTTCTATTTTTATCTGGAGCATCGGAAACGAGGTGGGAGAGCAGTGGGGCGAAGCTAAAACTGAAGATATGGACCTGCAGCAAGCCAATGTACAGCTGAATAAAAAGAAAGAAGTGAGTGCCGCCGAAATAAGACAGGGCAGCATGGGCAAAAATGCCTTGCTCACCAAACATCTGGTGGATATAACGCATGGTGTGGACCCAACCCGCCCCGTTTCGGCAGCTTGTAACGGTACCGACGATACAAATCCGCTGTTTATGTCGGAAGCGCTCGATTTGATCGGGTTTAATTACCACGAAAGTGAATATGCCGATATCACCAAACGCCACCCAACCAAAGGTTTCTTTAGTTCCGAGTCTGTTTCGTCGCTCCAGTCGCGCGGTTTTTACCTGATGCCTTCGGATAGTGTGAATATCTGGCCCGAACGCTGGGATAAACCTTTCAGCAATCCGCTGCAAAAATGTTCGGCTTATGACAATAGCCGTGCTCCGTGGGGATCGACACACGAAACAACCTGGAAAATTGTAAAAAAATACAATCATATAGCCGGACAATATATCTGGACCGGTTTTGATTACCTGGGTGAGCCAACTCCTTACTGGTGGCCGTCGCGTAGTTCGTTCTTTGGTATTATCGATTTGGCGGGTTTCCCAAAAGATGTATATTATATGTACCAGAGTGAATGGACAAACAAAGATGTGTTGCATATTTACCCCCACTGGAACTGGAAAGCCGGACAAACCGTCGACGTTTGGGCATATTATAACAATGCCGACGAAGTGGAACTGTACCTGAACGAACAATCATTGGGAAAACGCAGCAAAACGGGCGATGATCTGCACGTGATGTGGCGTGTGCCTTATGCTCCCGGAACGCTGAAAGCCATTTCGCGTAAAAACGGAAAAGAAGTGCTGACCCGCGAAATAAGAACTGCCGGTGACCCGGTAACTGTCCGCCTGACTGCCGATCGTTCTACGATAACCGCCGACGGAAAAGATCTTTCATTTGTAACGGTTGAACTGCTCGACAAGGATGGTAATGCTTCACCGCTGGCCGACCAACTGGTTAAGTTCAGTGTGGAAGGCGAAGGAACTATCGTGGGAACGGATAATGGTGATCAGAACGATCATGTGTCGCTCAAAAAGCCGGAACGTCATTTGTTTTACGGCAAATGCCTGGCTATTGTTCAAACCAACGGCAAAGCCGGAAACATTACGCTGAAAGCAGTGGTGGACGGATTGCCTGCTCAACAAATTGTGATAAAGAGTAAATAAATCACCTCTTTTCACCCCAAATTTCATCCCCTTGATCCAATCGGCTCAGGGGGATTTTTTATTTTGTGCACCACCTTTTCCTGAAATGCTGAAAATCACTAGCCCACGCCGTTGTTTTTAGTCGCAAAATGCGATGTCCTGAAAATAATGCGATGATGTTTTATAATCTGCACAATAATAGTATGTTGAAAAATACCTTGTCTCAATTTATTTTGACTTGTTTTTTTGATAACTCGGATAATTCTTTTAATTTAGCGCAATTAAACTACATGGTTTGTGACCTTTATAGTCTGATAAGTTTTGTTTGGTGGTAGAAAGCTACCCTGAGACTCTCAGGCTTTTATTTTTATAAAACAATTGCCTATACTTAAAGTCTAACTAATTGCTGGCCGCTATGAATCCTGAAGTCGGTATTCCCATAGAACAATTTCATTCAATTGTTACTTTTATTTGGGGTCTGGTATGCCTGTTGATGGGCATAAGCCTGATGGCTTTTCATATGCCCGAAAGTGAAACGGTAAAACCGTATCGGATATCCATTCGCATTTTATCCGTCAATTACCTGATTTTATCTCTTGTTGTTTTCTGCATGGTATTTCTGGATCTCAGAAACTGCCCCGACGATATTTTCCCATTCCCGATACTGTTTATATGCGCTTCGCAGGAACTGGTTTTAGCTTACGTGCTGGTTTCGTTATACGCTCCGAGAAATTTTGCCCGAAAAAACTTTCTCTTTTATAACATCATTCCCTTATCCATCCTGACCATTCTCTACGGGATATGTGTCTTATTGTTTGGCGATCCGGTTTGTGACTCCATACCGCATTTTTTTTCGCTCCTGTTGCGGCCCACTGTGCTTATCCGACTTTTGCTTCTGTTGCTTAATATATACCAAATCGTGTTCTACAGTGTGTTGCTGCAAAAGCTGTCGGCACGTTATACAAAGTGCCTGGAGCGCTATTATTCCGACACCATTCAGCTGAAACCCCAATGGGTAAAAAAGAGTTTCTGTTTTGCCGTGTTTATCGGTATTTTGTCCCTGATTCCGCGCTTGTTTAAAGATTATGTACCTGATATTATTTTTATGGTCGTATTTTCCATTTACTATTTCCTGTTTTCCATTATTTATATGCAATATAAAAACATATTCATAAAACTCGAACCGGAATTTATCAAAGACCTGGCACAGCTTAACCCTGTGGAAAATGAGGACAACGAAGAGAAAAAGACCGGCGGATTTAGCTGGTCCAACTCAAAAAGTCAGATCATTGATCAACAACTATATCTCCAACCAGGGATTACGGTGAATGATATGGCCGAATTGTTTTACACCAACCGCACCACCTTTTCTACCCAGCTCAACAAAAATGAAGGACTGACCTTTAATAAGTTTATCAATGGTTTGCGCATTGAGCATGGCAAGCAATTGCTACTTGAAAATCCCGAACTGACCCTTGCCGAAGTGGCATTGCAATGCGGTTACACCGAACAGTCGAACTTTACCCGCCAGTTCAAACGGCTCTGCAATGTACCCCCGGCCGTATGGCTGAAAGCCCAAAAGAAAACTTCGGAGAAATAATCCTCACCTGCACCTGTAGGTACCAAAATCTCCACATGAACCTCATTATATCCTCAAAAAACCCCATTTTTATCAATTTGACAATGCATTTATGTTCAATTTGATAAAAACCGCGTGCAACTATTTGAATAATTTTGCTTCGTCTTTTTCAATCAGGGCTGCGTATTCGTTCCAGCGTTCCTCGAAAACAACAATCCCGATTCACATAGCGTAAGGGTGATCCGAAATGAAAGGTATCGTAGCTAGGATGAAGTGGGAGTGATCTTCGGCTGGGTCGGTCTCACCCACGATAGACCAAAAATGACCTGAGAAACCACAATTCTTAGCTACGATTTTCAAAATTCTGGGTCATTTTTCCGAAATCTTAGCTAACATAGACAAAAAATGACCCAACATGACTGAAATCTTAGCTAACATGGACAAAAAGTGACCCAACATGAATGAAATCTTAGCTAACTTACGTCCTGCGGGCAACAGTTGGGCTGCCGGACTGGGCTCCAACTGGTACAGCACGGCAGAAGTGCACAAAACCTTTGGGTTTGATATCTCAATAGGTGCCAGTGCAGTGATGGCTCCCGGGTCGGAACGGACATTTGACATCAGCGGACTCACCAACCTGAAACCTACCGTAGCCGGAACTACCACGGCACCAACTTTTTCGGGAAGCGGCAGCGGAGTGGAACTAAACCTGATGCAACCTCACTACCTCAGCGACGGGAAAACCGTAAACCCGCTATGGAACAACGGAACCGGAAAAATTGTATCGTTTACCACTCCAAAAGGCGTTTCCAAATATGTTCCGGTTCCGAATATCCAGTTTACAATAGGCTTGCCTATTATCAACGACCTGAGTATTCGCTGGGTA
>JAATGT010000114.1 GCA_015654525.1 Bacteroidales bacterium | reverse complement strand
GCCCTAGTACTTCGTACGGGGCTAAAAAAATAGAATCAGCGACTTCGTCTACTGGTCAATCGAACAGAATCAATACATAATATTCTAAACTACATATCATCTATACTGTATGGACATTTTCTCTAAAACATTTTCCAACAATCATAATAATTCAGTCAGATTATTTCTACCACAGATCAACCTGGCATCGTTTGTAAACAGAGTTATATTCAACGTTGCAATATGAAACCGACTTACATACACCATTACGAAAGTATGTGGCGGCTCCGATGCCGAACTGTCATCGGCATTGTGTATTTCGTACATGACATTGTCATACTTAGAAAATGGATCTTTGAAAAGAGCTTTTCAACTATTTTTATTTGTCAAGAATAAATCAATTTCCCAGTCTGGCATTTTCTATAATTATATGTCGCTAAATAACCATGAGCTAATTTATTTACACAATCAATAAAGGATTTGCGCCTAAATGGAAAAGTTCTTAAAATTATAGTTGCAAAAGGCCGAAAAATACGAGCTGCCCTGTACTAGTCTTTATATTAAATTCGATCAAAAGATGAATTGTGAAAAACGTGAAATGTGTTTAATAAGTCTAGATGATGCTGTGATATTGCGCATATTCGAATTCCTGAATTGGATCGACTCAATTCACCTAGCAACTACGTGTAAGCGTTTGAAAAATTTAAAGTTTTGGACGAAAGGGCGAAACGAAGAATTCAACTTCAAAAATTATATAGAAAAAGATACAGTTCCCATCGGGAATGTGCTGCCCGTAATCGGACCATATATTCGAGTAGCTAAAATTACTGAAGAACACATGAGTGATTTGTTGATGGAAAAATGTTGTAACATAAAATCGCTGAAAATCGATGGTTCCATTAGTCAAAGTACTGCCATTACATTAAATACATGGATGAAACAGTTACAAATTGAAAGCCTTTCAGTTGGACAAGGATTTGAAGACTATGTAGAGGAGTTGTTGCATGGAATCGAAGGACTGAAGACATTTGTATTTAATAGTTTCCAAAAACTGTTGCCCGTCGATTTTTTTCACAAAAATTCTGGAATCCAACATCTTCTACTCATTCTTGGAGATTCACATGAGCTACGTTTTTGATTTATCATCTCTTTCAGTGCTGCACAATCTACATAGTCTTTTCATAACTACTGAAAGAACAGCTGTACTCGACGAAGTCCGAAAACATGTGAAAATTGATCAGCTGAAGGAATTTTCAATAGATATCCTTGACGATAATTGGGATGCAAATGTATGGAACAACTTCGCAAAGTATTTGGTCGAAAATACAAAATTACACAAATTGAAAATGAATGGATGCATACATATCGACAAGAAAACGTTTTCAATATTGAATTTATTTAACTTAAATTCACTTTGGTTGGACGTTTATTTTTCTTGGTATGATTTCTCAAGGGCTTCACATGGAAGTGCAATGACCAGCCTGAAATATTTACGATTGGAATGGTCTATCTCTTGGTGCAAGTCAGAAAAAATTGGGCATATTCTTGACATGTTGCCAACTGTTGAAGCGATTTGTTTTAACGTGCACGATGGATCGTCTGATCTTCTAATTCACTTCAAAGATGAATTTTACAGCGACATTTTGAAAAGATCTGACAATCGACCAGGATTTCGAATGCATATCTTCTCTTCTGAGGTATTATTATTATTAAATTCGGGCGTCTCCCCAGTGAGTGGTTTGACTCGCACTTAGGTCTCCTAAGGACCCATTGTGCATCCCTTTATGATAAATTAATGCCGGTACTACACCCCGTATTTTGAACGGAATCTTCCTGTACTACTTATGTAGTTAAGGATATCCTTCGGGTGTAGTGTTTTGATGGTGCCGTATTAAAACGTAAAGTTGCCCAGGAATTTATATCTTGATGAGATATATGCTGGGCATTGGCATAGGTAGTGGTCGGCGGAATCTATGTGTTCCCCACATAAATCACATCCTGGATCCTGTTTTTTCCCAATGTTTGTTAAATGTTTGTTGAAATCAAAGTGTCCCGTCATTACTCCGGTGTAGATTTTTAATCTAATTCTGCTGATGTTTATGAGGTATTTTGAGTGTTTTTTCCTCATTGTAATGTTGTTTTTCGCCTGTCTACATCCATTCTGGTCAAGCCAATGTTTATTGAATCTTTGTCTCTTATATCCTTCTATATTTTGTTTTATAATTGCTTGTGGGATGCCAATTAATGGATCTGGCAATGTGTTGGTAGGTGTGGTGAGTGCGCCCTGTTTGGCGAGCTCATCCGCTTTTTCGTTTCCTACTATGCCAGTGTGTCCTGGAACCCAAGTGAGATTGATTCGGTTTGTTGTTGTGGCATTTTGTAATTCCTCATAGCATTTTAAGGTGAGGGCTGAGCAGATTTTTGGGCAATTTAGTGCTTTTATTGCCGATTGGCTGTCCGTGAATATTGAGATGTCGTGTCCTGTTAGTTGTTTAGAGGATATGCTTTGACAGCTCTTTATTATTGCAGCAAGTTCAGCTAGATAGATTGATGTGCTAGTGCCTAGGGATATTGATAGTTGTATATTTATAGTATCACAAAAAACTCCGGCTCCAGCTGATTCATTTATTAGTGAGCCGTCTGTATAAAAATTTGTGGTATGTGGCGAGGGGAGAATTTCATCCCTCCAGATTGCTCTATCGGGTATGTTCAGGCTAAAGTTTCTTTCAAATTTATAGACTGGAGCTATGTAGTCCGTTTTATTATGAATAATTGGAAGGAATGATTTGGATCTGAACCATATATTCGTATGGCTAGTGTTCTTAATCCTAGTGTCTGGATTTCTCGCTAGTCTGCTCATAACTGATAGTGTTTCCGCTTCTATTAATATGTGAAGAGGTGTAAGGTCCAAAATTACTTCTAGAGCGGCTGTTGGAGCTGAGTGCCACGCGCCCGTAATCGCTTTGCATGCCAGGCGCTGAAATGCGTTTAATTTGTCTATGATTGCTTTTTGTGTACATTTGTGGTTCCAGAGGAAGGCTCCATATAGTATAATTGGTCGGATGATAGATGTATAGATCCAGTGCAGTACTTTAGGGGAAAGTCCCCAGGACTTGCCGTATGCTTTCCTACATTGCCATAGAGCTATTGTTGCCCTTTGAATTCGATTGTCTATGTTTGGAATCCAACTCAATAGGTAGTCAAGTATGATTCCGAGGTATTTTACTTCATTCACTAATAGAATTGTTTTACCCTTTATTTTTGGAATGTAGAGTCCCTCTACGCTTTTCCTATTTTTCCTGAATAATATCATTTTTGTTTTGTTGGGATTTATTTCTAGTTCGTTTTTTGTACACCAGTTCGTTACTTTATTCAGTATTGATTGAAGTATGTCGCAGAGAGTTGGAACGAATTTTCCTCTCACAACTACTGCTAGGTCGTCTGAGAATCCTTCTGTTTTATGTTTCATCTTATTCAGTATTTCTAGAATTTCGTCGATTACTAGACACCAGAGGAGCGGTGGCAGAACTCCGCCTTGCGGACTGCCTCTTGTTACTGTTACTGTTAGTAGTGAGTGGCCGTATCTTATATATACTATTCTGCTTTTGAGCATATGGTAGATCCAATCTGTAATGCCCGGGTCTATGCCAAATTTTGTACATGCGTTGATTATTGCTGCAAATGTGATGTAATTGAATGCTCCAGTGATGTCTATGAAGCAGCCCAGTGCATATTCATTTGCTTGTAGCGATTCTTCTATTGTAGTGGTTATATTGTGGAGTGCGTTCTCGCATGATTTACCTGGCTGATAAGCATGTTGATTTTTTTGGAGTTTTTTCTTTTCTAGGGGAACGTCTCTTATATACCGATCAATTAGTTTTTCAAGTGCCTTTAGAAAGAAGGAGGTGAGACTTATTGGTCTGAAATTATTAGCTTTCGAGTAGTCATTATTTCCAGGTTTGGGAGTGAATGCTACCCTCACGCTACGCCAGTTTTTGGGGGTGTATTTTAACGTTAGAGCGGCTATGTAAATACGCCGTAGTCTGTGTGTTATGAGAGGAATTGATTTCTGCATTAATGCCGGGAATATTCTGTCTTCGCCTGGTGATTTATATGGGGCAAATGAATTTACTGCCCATTTAATTTTTTCGTTGGTGACAATTGTTCTTATTAGAGCTACATTACTTGTTGCTGGACCAGTTGTAGGTTCTGGGATTGTGTCTGTAGTGTTATGTATTTTGCATCCTGGGAAGTGTACTGATGCCAAATGTTCGTATACCTCTTCCAGTGTGTTAGTGTATTGGCCTGATGGTAGTTGTAGTGAGCCAACCAGTTGTATTGGGTCCTTTGACAGAATCTTAAACATTTTAGATTGGTCGCGCAAGTTATCGACGTATGAGCATTGCTCTCTCCAGCTAATTTTTTCTTTCTTGCTTAATTCCGATTTATATTTGCGCTGGAGTGCGTAGAATTCTTCCCAGGTGCCCGTACTTCTTGGTGAGCGTGCTTTGTTGAATGCTTTACGCATCTTCGTCCTTAGATTTCTAATTTCTGACGTGTAGTATGGGATTGATTGTCCTGATTTGTGTTTGTGTAGGGGGCATGCCGCCTCATAGAATTCTATTATAATATTTTGTAGACTGTTTACTTCTTTATCTAACTCGTCTGTGTTTGTTAAATCGGATTCAGTTAAATTAATGTTCAGTTTCGTTTTTAGCTGGTGCATGAAGATGGGCCAGTTAGTTGCAGCCGGATTTCGGAATAAGATAGGAGGTGGTGTGTCTAGATTTAGGTCATAAGTAATACATTTGTGGTCTGAGGTGAGAATATGGTCTGTGACTTTCCAGTCTGTTATAAAAGGGTATAGTTCTGTCGATGATAGGGTGATGTCCAGGACTTCTGATCTATTTTTAATTACGAAAGTAGGTTTACAGCCTATGTTGTTAATCATTAAATTTGATGAAATGATGTATTCGAGAAGATTTTTTCCTCTTCCGTTAATGTCTTTACTACCCTATGAATGATGGTGTGCATTAGCATCAATGCCACATAGCAATGGTGTGTTGTTCGCTTTACAGTAATCTACTAGATCTATGAATTCTTGTGTGGGTGGGTTATCTATTGAGTCGTATGGGAAGTATGCTGAGGATATTACAATTTCTATGTCTTTGCCACATTTTTTCGCTTTTAGTTTAGCTGCTACTAGGTCGTTCGTACAGAGGTGGTATAGTGGTTGGATTGTCCAATCTTTTGATATGTATATGCATGCCCTTGGTCTACCTCTTCCCAATGCATGGATTACATTTCCTTTTCTTCTGTTTAGTCCGTGAATTTTATTGTTTCTGTACATGGGCTCTTGTATGAGTGTGATGAATGTTGTCTTTTTATTTAAGAAAGTGTTGAGCTCAGCAGTAGGGGCTGAGGCTTTGTGTAGATTTATTTGAAAGAATTCGGACTTTATGTTAGCTCTTGGCATTGCATGTGCATCTGTTTGTTGCATTTTCTTACCT
>JAATGT010000335.1 GCA_015654525.1 Bacteroidales bacterium | reverse complement strand
TTGGGTCGATGTGGACGTCGCCAACCTTACAACAGGTGTATACACGCCCATGCGGGTAAGACGTTTTCACGATAAATACCATAATGAAATGGGTATTGTTAGTATCGGAGTTGTCGGGAAAAAATATGCAGACAAATTACTCTTCGGGTTTACACTGGGAGAAAATCAGGCGGATATACAGACAGGTGCACGGATGACCGATGTATTTGGCATGCGTAAAAGAAAGGGCAATATCATCATGCCTTCTTTTAAATATTTGAAAAAGGATATTTTTACGCCCCATCTCAACCTTAGTATCAGCGGCACTTATAACCTCGGATACGAACAAACCATTGATACCTCCTTTCGCCAATATAATTGGCTTGGGCAATACGTCCGTAAATCCACAGATCCTAATGCTGTAGGCGGAGAACTCAAACAGACTATGTACAAATACAACGATCATGACGGAAACATGAATGGCAATCTCAGTTACAGCATCGGCAACAAACATTCTTTTGCACTGAATGATGTCTATACTACATTTGACCGTAAGGGAAAAGACCCTGTAAACCCGGACGAGGCGACTTATAAAATGCCAAACAAAATATCAAAAAATATAACCGGAGTAAGCTATCGTTTTGCCCCTAATGAAAAGTTTAATATAACCGCTTTTTTCAAACAATACCATCAATCAGTCACTGATTATTCTACAGTAACGGGATCAACGGGATCGGGTGATACTACCACTTATAATGTGAATGATACTAAATGGAGCAAATCAGGTTATGGCACGGCATTGTCGTATTTTTTTCGCCAAAACCTGCAAGTCAAAGCTTCCTATGAGAGGTCTTTCCGTCTTCCCGAAAATGATGAAATCTTCGGTAATGCTGCGGCGAACCTAATATCCAATTTTGCCTTAAGGCCGGAACATTCCGATAATTATAATATTGGCTTAGTATATGAATGCTATATAGCGGCTAACCATCATTTTCGCATTGAAACCAACGGCATCTATCGTAATTCCAAAGATTTTATTCGACCGACCATTACTTCTGTGACATCATTTGGTATGCCTTTGAACCAAATGGTTAACCAAGGTAATGTAAGAACCACCGGTTTGGACGCCGACATTAAATACGGTTATAAGGATTGGCTGACCGCTGGCATGAACATGACTTATCAAAACATACGCAACTATACAAAGTACGAAGATGGTTCTACAACTGTTAGTGTAGTTTATAAGGACAAACTTCCCAATATGCCTTATTTATTTGGAAATTTTAATGCCCAGGCATCTTTAAAGAATGTTTTTCAAAAAGCAGCCTTACTAAGTTTCGGGTATAGTCTCGCATACACACACGTATACTATCTTAACTGGCCAAGTCTGGGATCAAAAAGCAGCAAGTTCACTATACCGCAGCAGGTTCAGCAGGATGTAAATATTATATACAGTCTTAAAGACGGAATTTATAATATCTCGTTGGAATGTCGAAACCTGTTTGACAATAAATTATTCGACAATTTCAGCCTGCAAAAGCCCAGTCGCTCTTTTAGCGTAAAATTCAGGTACTCCATCTCGCATAAATAATTTTAAACACTTTAACTAATCAACTAAATAAATATCAATGAAAAGAAACATTTTTTTCTCAGCGACTATAGCATTGTCGGCATTAATGTTCTATTCCTGCAGTAAAGACCATGACAATATACCTGTTTCTCCCATCACACCTGAAGCGAAATCGAAATATGCCATTGTGGCTATAAGTTCCAAAGCTACTTATATCACGACAGCTGATTCGGTTACGGGCGGCAGCATTTCTTTTATTGGAAACGGTACAGAAACAGATGCGATTACTTTTCTTAACCTGCAAAATACTTTGTTTGGGTTTGAATTCGGCTTCACTGGTCAAGGTCCAATTACAGCTTACACACTGGATTCGAGCGGAAGTGCTTTTACTGCAGGTACACGGATCAATGCGCCTACGGCAGTGGCATGGTCAAAAATAGGTGATAGCACAATGCTTATATTAAATCCGGGTTTTACAAAGGCGGCTCCTGTCAGCACGATTACCATGATTAGCGCCATAAATCCTCAAATCATAGGGAATGCCTCTATAAACGGGGTTACTCTGGCAGGTAACGGAGAGGTCGCAAATTTTTCAAGTTTTACAAAAGTGGGTTCAAAAGTATATGCCCCTTATTACTGCACACCGGCCATAGGATCAAAAACTCAAT
>JAATGT010000157.1 GCA_015654525.1 Bacteroidales bacterium | reverse complement strand
TCTAATTTCAAAAAGTGCCCCGAACCAGACTTATCCAAGGAATGCGGCTTCCAAGAAATAACAGGTTTCTTATGCGCTATTTCTCTTTGCAAAGTTATCTGTTATCATGTTGGAGTGTTCAACGCTCCCCAAAACTTATCAGAAACTTTAAAGTCAATATAAGTATGCAATTGGTTTTTAAATTTGCCTTCAGTTATATCTATATCTTGTTTTTCGGGGATATGAATTTTTGGATCAAATACTTTATTCGCAAGTTTCAGCATTATTGTTCTTGATGTATTTCCTATATTCTGAAAATCTATTGATGAATTGCCTATTTCAATGGATTGAATCAATTTTTGCTGAAGTGTATTAATTTCTTCCCATTGGGTATTGATTGGAATTATTTCAGATTGGATTAATTCCATTTTATCGTAATCGGGAAGGATTGAAATTTTATTAATTCGAATCTCTGCAATATTTTTTATTTGTTCATGTAATTCTTTGATATAGTAATCTATGAGAGAATAATTTTTCACAAAAATGCTTGGAGTAAGAGCTAATTTAAGAATGAATGTATCTGATAATGCTATTCCAGATTTATCCCGAAAAATATTAAATATTGAATTCTGAATGATTTCAACAAGCCGTACTTCTTTTTTCGCTTGGGATATTCCGATTAAAATATGTTTTATTTTCTTGAGCTGGCTAGTTTCACCCAAGTTTTCATAAAATAATTCACAAAGTTCTTTTTCAGTCATTTTTATTGTATTTTATAAGTGTTTTTTACAACTACTTTTCTGCAAATATATATGTTTAACCCGTAGTGCATTAATAACATTTTGTCAATATAATTACAGAATACATAGAAACATTCTATGATTACTAGCAAGTGGCTTCATTTGGAGAACAAAGTCTGGATTGTTTTTGCTTCATTTTTTTGTTCGGGTCAAGAAATAAAGTGGTTTTGGGGGTGAAATCCCAATATAGAAAATGGTCTGGATTATTAATGCACTACGGGTATGTTTATTATTACACTGCTTTCTTTTTTATAATAAGTTATCCACAAAATCAGGTTCAGAACCAACATTGTATAAAATAAAAACCGACCTCACTGCCCGAAAGCAATGAGGTCGGATAAATAAAAGGATAAAGTAATGACGATTTATGCTTGCCGATCGGCACTCTGGCGCTCGATCATCCAGCCGGGATATTCAGCGGGCAACTTGCTTACCGCTTCGAGCTGCGCTAATTCGTCGACCGTAAGTTTCAGATCTACCGCTTTCAGGTTATCCTGCAGTTGTTCTGGTCTCTTGGCCCCGATAATGACCGAAGTAACCACCGGTTGGTGAAGCAACCATCCCAGTGCCACCTGAGCCACAGTTACATCTTTAGCCACGGCAATTTCCTGCATAACATCAATGATGTCGAAAGCTTTGTCTTTGTTCACCGGTGGAAAGTCGAAGTTCACGCGGCGACCCTCTTCGGCATTGGCCTCGCGGGTATATTTTCCACTCAGAAAACCACCTGCCAACGGGCTCCATACCATCAGACCTACTTTCTGGTCGAGTAACATAGGTACTACTTCGCGTTCCAGATCGCGTCCGGCAATGGTGTAATAAGCCTGCAACGATACAAATTTAGCCAAATGTTGCTGAGCTGAGATGCCCAGTGCTTTCATGATTTGCCAGGCTGCCAGGTTGGAACAACCGATGTAACGCACTTTTCCACTTTTTACCAACGAGTCAAGTGCATCCAGTGTTTCTTCCAGTGGAGTCAGCGGGTCGAAACCATGAATCTGATACAAATCAATATAATCCATATTCAGACGGGTCAAACTTTCGTTGGCCTGCTGCAGAATATGTTTACGGGTCAGTCCGGAGTTGTTTATGCCGGTACCTATGGTGCCACGCACTTTGGTGGCAATTACTAGATCGTCGCGTTTCAGTCCCAGGTCGCGGATGGCCTGTCCGGTCATCATTTCGCTAAGTCCTTCGCTATACACATTGGCCGTATCAATAAAGTTGATACCCGCATCCACTGATTGTTTTACCAATTCGTTGGCTTCGTCCTGTGGCAGGGCGCCAATGGCCGTCCACATGCCTTGTCCGCCAAAGGTCATGGTGCCCAGGCAGAGTTCGGATACTTTGAGTCCTGTATTTCCTAATAAATTGTATTTCATTTTTTTCATTTTTAGTTGTTGAGTTCAATGATATAAATAAGTGGACAAATATAATGTTGTGTTTTCAAAGAAGAATAGAACGCTGATTTTACGGATTGGGCGGATAAGAACGGATGATAATTAAACGGATCTAAAGCTGATTTTAGTCATGCAAGCATGACAGCTAAAAATCTAACTATTGAAAATCATCCGGATTTATCCAAGTTGAAATAGGCTAAATCCGCATTCTAATATTCTTTTCTTTTGATTTATTCACCATCGTATTTATCCAAGTACTAACGTGACCAAATAGAACGACGATATTATTTACCAGCCATCTTTGCCATACTTTCGGGATAACGCACCCCGATATTGGGATAGCGCAGCAATAAATCTTCGATAGATTGCATATCAGCAACTGAAAGCACAACATCCACGGCTCCGGCATTGTCTTCGAGGTATTTTCGTCGTTTTGTTCCGGGTATGGGAATAATGTTTTCGCCTTGTGCCAACACCCAGGCTAGCGCCAGCTGTGCCGGTGTACAGTGTTTGTCGGTTGCCAATGCGGCAAACCCTTCTGCCAACCGGCGGTTATTGTCCCAATGTTCGTCAGAAAAGCGCGGAAGAGTTTTGCGAAAATCGTTTTCACCCAGACTTTCTTTTTCCACCGTGTTGGTGACCAATCCGCGCGACAGGGGACTGAAGGGGATAAAGCTGATACCTAATTCCTGACACAGGGGCAGAATTTCTTTTTCAACGCCCCGGGTGAGTAACGAATATTCACTTTGAAGGGCGGCGATCGGATGAACGGCGTGTGCCCGCCGGATCGATTCGGCTGAGGCTTCTGACAGCCCCAGATAACGCACTTTTCCTTCTTTTACTAGCGCGCTCATGGCTTCTACCATTTCTTCTACAGGTACTTTCGGGTCGATACGGTGGGCATAATACAAATCGATAGTTTCAATTTTCAACCGACGCAGACTTGCTTCGATGGCCTTTTTCATGTGGGCGGGCGACGCATCAACGGTAAACGGATTTTTAGGAGTCACTTTGAATCCGAATTTAGTAGCAATAAACACTTTGTCGCGGTTTGGTACCAATACTTTCGAAATAAGTTCTTCGTTTACGCCCATTCCGTAGAAGTCGGCAGTGTCCCAAAAGTTGATCCCCAGTTCGAGGGCTTTTCCAGGGTGGCAATGGATTCTTTGTCATCAAATTCACCATAAGCCTGGCTCATGCCCATACAACCCAGTCCAATGGCAGACAGTTGTGTGTCTGTATTTCCAAGATTTCTATATTTCATTTTGTCTTTTTGATTATGTCGATTATTGCGTTTTATTACAACACTATTTATCGAATAAAGTTGGTCATCATTTGCAGGCTGTTGACCAAAGCCGGTTATAGTTTAGTTGTTCTTTTTATGTTCAACGTATTCTATAATGGTTCCATCTTTGTGTCGAAGCGTTACGTTGAGCCCGGTTGGCACTTGCCGGATATCTCGAATGATTGTTGCATCATTCTTCAGTAAAAACTCTTTGAATTCCTCAACGGAATCCACCAGAAATGTTGCAGTGGTGTCTATAAACGGTTTCAGTGCTTCATCAGAACCTCCAATGAGAAGAATATTACTAGTTTGGGCTATTTCTAATTTTACCTGCGGATACTCAAACCGGGAAGAGCATTTTTCCAGGAGCAATTTCTCATAAAAATGAATTGCAGTATCTATTTCGTTTACATATATACGGGATAAGATTTGTATAACTTTCATCTGAAATAGAGTTGATTTAAATTTAATTATTCTGACCTGATTTTTATGAATAAACTGCGTGTTTGCTTTACCGAATAAAGTTGGTCATCACTTTGGGTACGCTGACCGGAGCTGGCAGGGTGTTCTTAGTCATTTCGCGCATTTTTAGTTGCCATGCCATATTTTCGCCCAGTGTTTCCATTATTTGTACGCCTTCTCCATCCTGTACTGCTTCGCCGGGACTGGTACCGTGAATTATATTCCAGTAGCTGGAAGTGGCAAGCATCATTTCGGAATAAGTGAGGTAATGATTCAGGCTGTCCAAGGTAGAGGAACCGCCCGAACGACGCACCGTTACTACTGCTGCACCTACTTTGTGACGAAAGAAATTACCGTTGCTCAACGATACATAAAACAGTCGGTCCAGCAGACTTTTCATTGTTCCGGCAATACCCGAATAATGAACCGGTGATCCGAGGACAATACCGTCGGCATCTTTTAGTACCTGAATCCAGTCATTGAGCGGATCGGTGGTGATACCGCATTGTTCGTTTTGTTGTTTCCTGCATTTGCCGCAAGCTATACAACCTCTTATTGCTTTGTTTCCCACGTGGAGAATTTCAAAGTCGATACCATTTTCTTCTAATTTCGAACCTACCAGTTGGAGTGCGTGGTACGTATTGCCTTCTTTGTGCGGACTTCCGTTGATTGCTACTACTTTCATTTGTTTCTATTTTAGTATTTGTTTTACTATTGTATTTTAGTGTCGTATTTTTCTTTTGTGAGCAGTAGCGCAATGAGCAAAGCCGAAATCAGCATTTGCCCGGTGACCCATGTCCATCCGCCAAACTGCCAGCACAGAATGCCGACAGATGTTCCTAATGCCCCTCCGATAAAAAAGGAAGTCATGTAAACGGTATTGATCCGGCTGTGCAGCGACTCGTCGCCAAGAGTGTAAATAAGTGCCACATTAGTTACCTGCAAGCCCTGTGCACCAATGTCGAGCAGTAGTACGCCCAACACCAATGCCGGTAATGAATATTGGAAAAACAGCATGAGCAGAATGCTGATAATGAGCAATCCTACTGCCAGAAACCGAACCCTGACACTTTTTCCTTTATCGGCTCCTTTACCAATTATGGGAGCCAGCAAAGCTCCGGCTATTGCCACCAAACCAAACAGCCCTATGGTGTCGCTTTTAAAATTAAACGGATTGCCACTAAGATGAAACGTAAGTGTTGTCCAGAATGAGCAAAACAAACCAAATTGTAATACACCGATAGTTGATAACCGGCGGAGTAACCTGAACTGTTTGAATTGTTTCAATGCCGAACCTAACAGCTCAATATAACTTCCATTAAATGCAGTTTCAACATTGGGCAAATAAATTTTTAATAAGATGCTGACCGCAGTCACGGCTATGCCCGAAAATAAATAGACATTTCTCCAGCCGAACCATTCGGCAATACTTCCGCTAAAAACACGTGCTGCCAGTATACCTATTAATAAACCGGTAAAAATTGTTCCTACTGTTTTTCCTCTGTTTTCACTATCCAGTCCGGCAGCCATAGGCATAATTACCTGCACAGATACCGAAAACATTCCGATGAACATGCTGAGAATCCATACTTGCAGAATACTGCTTGTAAACGTTATCAGAAAAAGCGAAATAATTAGTAGCAGTTGCAAGCTAACGATGAGCTTCTTTTTGTTTATCTTGTCACCTAGGGGTGTGATAAAAAAGAGTCCCAATCCGTACCCCACCTGCGATAGCATGGAAATAATTCCGGCCTGTGCTTCAGTGGCTTTAAATTCGGTGGCAATGTCTTTTAAAATTGGTTGATTATAATAAATATTGGCAACCGTAATTCCGGCCGAAACGGCCATCAACAAAACTAACAAAGGAGAAATCGGCTGATGTACGGAGATTGCGTTATTTTTTGGTGGAGTCATATAAATTTCTCAATAAAGTTGATTATTCTGTTTTCCCGGATTCTGTAGCAAAACTCCGGTACAAAAGTATTGCTTTTGGAACAAGAGAATTCTGTAAAAATCAAACAAAAAGTTACAAAAATCAAACATCCGCCCGGTCGCGGAATGCTTTGGGCGTTTGATTGAAGTTCTTCTTGAAAAAATTGATAAAATGAGACAGTTCTTCGAAGCCTAAACTATAGGCAATTTCAGAAATATTCCAGCTGGTATGTTTCAGTAAGGTGCGTGCTTCTTGCGAGACCCGTTCAGCTATCAGTTGCGAAGTTGTTTTTCCTGTAATTTCTTTCAGGCTTCGATTCAAATGATTTACATGCACCGAAAGCTGTTCGGCAAAGTCCACCGGTGAGCGCAGTTTCATGCTTTGCATAGTCGATTCGATAGGAAACTGACGTTCGAGTAATTCTGAGAATAAAGAAGCGATGCGTGTTGAGCCGTTCGAAGCTGAGTAACAAGCAGCTTCGAACGGTTGCATTTTGATGGCAAGATGGATCAGTTTAAACACCAGCCCTCTGATAGCATCGTATTTATAGAGAAAGTCCGACGATATTTCTTTGTACATATTGGTATAGATAGTTTCAGCCTCTTTCAGCTGTTCGTCGGAGAGAATATACACCTTATTATGCCCGGGCTTAAACATCGGATATTCTTTGAGTACGCCGTACTGACTGAAAAAATCTTCGGTAAAAATGCAGAAAAATCCCGATTGGTCGTCATCTTGTGGTTCCCAGTTGTAGGGAATCATGGGGTTCGAAAACAGGAGTGCGTAGCGGTTGCTTTGTACCGTTTTGTCGGCATAGTGAATAAGATTTTTGCCTTTCAATAGTGAGATTTTGTAATAATCTTTGCGGCTATATGGAGCAGGACGATTGCGTTTGCACGCGCACTCATCAATTCTGAATACATTGAAATGACCCATCTCTTTTTTTAGATTATCGGGCATCCAGTTCAGCTTGGTCTTATAAAATTCTTCGATGGTCTGTACTTTATTCATGCTGCAAAGATACAAAAATCAAATAATGTATATCAACTTGCGGTAATTATAAAATAAGGGTGTCGACTTTCGTTGGACACCCTTATTGATTATCGGAATAAATTTTATTGGAGAGGATTTATTTCTTATTCGTAATTTCTGTGATTGGCGTCCCTATACAGCCGCTTGGCATTTGAATATGCAGTAAGGCAGCCACAGTGGCAGAAATATCCGTCATGTATGTGGTACGGTTGGTTGTGCCATGTTGAACTTTCCAACCCATAAAGATAAGTGGAATATGTGTATCGTAAGGATTCCATACACTGTGTGTTGTTCCTTTTTTTGAATAAGCAGGTAACCATCCCGGCAAAGTGACCATCAGCACACTTCCGCTCCGTTGCTGATTATATCCGTTGATCATCATATCTTTTATTGTGGCCGGAATAGATGCTTCTGATATTTTATCCTGATCTACAGCAAACTGAATACCAGCTTGACGTCGAAGATAATTTACAGTTACGGATTTGATTTTTTCAATGTCCAGTTTTAAACTGTCAATGCGATCTTTATTCAGGAAAACCTGAAAGTTTTCGATTCCAAAAACCAGTTGATTTGTCCCAAATTCTTTTTCGAGTGTTTTATCCAGATTGGTTTCCAAATCTTTCCCCAAAAGCCCGGTAGGCATTTTGCTGGCTTCCATAAATCCTTCGGCATGTGCTGCTCCGTGGTCGGCAGTGAGGAAAACGAGGTAATTTCCTTTGCCTACCTTTTGATCAAGAGCCGCAAAAAAGCTTGCCAAATCGCGATCCAGACGGAGGTATACATCTTCAATTTCAATGGCGTTCGGCCCAACTAAATGTCCCGAGTAATCTGTCGAAGCACAGTTTATGGTCAAAAAATCAGTAGCTTTTTCTTGACCAAGTTTATAACCGTCTATAGTAGCCTGAGCAAATTGTAGTGTCAGACTGTTTCCGAATGGCATCTGACGCAACGAGCCGTGATCCAATGCATAAGATTTTTGTACATCGTAAGGGAAAACCGGTTTTTCAGCTCCTTTCAGAGTGCCTTCCCATGCAACATTGTCGGCCGTGCTTTCGGTATATTGATCGATGGGCAATAAAGTGTTCCATCCGTTAGCAAGAAGTTTGTCGATCGGCTTCGAATTGTTGAAATTATTTACCCATTCAGGTAAAGCTGACAAATAATAAGAGCTGGTTATAAATTTACCTGACGCATCGTCCATCCAGAACGCAGCGGTTGGGTTGTGTCCGGCAGGCAATATAGAAGCTCTGTCTTTTAGTGAAACGCCTACTACTTTCGATTGAAAATTAGTTGCCAAACGGAGTTCGTCGGTAATTGTAGTTGCCAGCAAATTGTGTGGCGACATTTTGCCCGCTTTACTGCTGGCTCCTATTGTTTCAACTGTTGAATCGTCGGTACAATAGGTCGACTTTCCTGTTTTAGCATCTATCCATTCGTTACCGGCAATACCATGAATGGCTGGCACGGAACCGGTGAAAATAGTGGTATGGCCAATGGCAGTAACAGACGGGATATAATTAATCATGGTGTTTTCGCACGAAAAACCTTCGCCCAGTAAACGTTTGAAACCGCCGGTTTCGTATTTATTATAGAATCGATAAAGATAATCCCAGCGCATTTGGTCGACAACGATACCCACCACTAGTTTAGGTCGGTCAAGCTGCGGATTTTGCGGTTTGCTTTTTTGAGCGAATGGCAGACTGCTTGTTAATAACAGAAACATATTTATGAAAAGAGTCTTTTTCATTTCAACAGAATTAAATGAGTTTATAAATACGAATACAAAAGTAAAGCAAAAATGCAGAAACGACTCAGGTTTCAAAACCTTCTTTTGAAATCTTCACAGAATCTTCACTTCCTCTTTTGTTTTCTTAAAAGCTCAGACGATATCTAGCTCAAAATTTTCATTATCTGCTTTTGTGTAGAATTGTTTTTGAAGTTCACAAAAGAAAATATCTATCGATATTATTTCAGGTAACAAAACGGGTATTCATAAAACATTTTGTTCTTTGTTTTGGAAACAAAAGCATAAAATTGAATATCTTTGCCAATCACTATATTAAAACTCAACGTTATGTCCCGCTTCACAAAAAAGAAAAAAGAGCATATTGGTTTGTCGCCCTTTGCATTAGTATTTCGGGGAATGAAGAAAACCGATAAAATATTGCTTCGTGCCATGGACTTTGATTTGGAAGATGTGCACGAATTGGAAGTGACCTCGACCGAACAATTGCAAACACTAACAAAATCGAGAAAGTTGACATGGCTCAATATTGATGGGCTGGACAATGTTGACCTGATGGAAAATCTGGCTCGAATATTTAAAATAGAAAATAATATTCTTTCGGATGTGATGAATCCATCGGTGCGTCCTAAGGTGGAGGAACTTGAAAATGGTATTTTTATTACCATCAAAATGTTACAGTATAATGATGATAATCTAACGGTGGAAAATCTGAGTTTGATTATTGCAGACAATACATTGATTTCGTTTCAGGAACAGCCCGGTTTGACTTTTGAGCCTATTCGCGATCGTATTCGCAAGCATAAAAACAAAATCAGGACATCCGGCTCCGATTATCTGGCTTTTGCTCTGTTGGATGTGGTGGTTGATAATTATATTTATGTAATCGGGCTACTGGGCGATAAAATTGAAAGTCTGGAAGATGAAATGACCAGCGATCCCAGCAAAGATTTGTTGGAAAGCATAAATGCTTATAAGCGGGAATTGAATTTTTTACGCAAACACATAAAACCAGCAAGGGAAATGATTTTGGCGCTGGCCAAATTGGAATCGGAATATATTCACGACGAGAACCATATTCATTTCCGGGAGTTGCAGGATAATATTAATGAAGCTTCGGAGCTTTCGGATAGTTATCGCGAAATACTGTACGACCAGTTGAATATTTACCATTCATCTATGAGCACCAAGTTGAATGAAATTATGCGGGTACTTACGGTTTTTTCGGTAATCTTTATTCCACTTACATTTATCGTCGGGGTTTATGGTACCAATTTCGAAAATTTGCCGGAAGTGCATTGGCAGCATGGCTATTTTTTAATGTGGGGTGTCATGCTACTCACCACACTGGCTATGCTTTGGTTTTTTAAAAGAAAGAAATGGTTTTAAAATCTGAACGATTCACCCGTTAATTTGTTTATAGAAAACAATACAACAATCAAACGACCACTCGGTCCGTCATAATCCGTTTAACTCACATTTTAATGGAAGAAATTTTAAAAAAAACCGTACGGAAAAATCCAATAGAAAATCAAATACTTGTTATTTTTGGTTCTAATGGTGATCTGGCTAAGCGTAAACTTTTGCCTGCTATTTTTCAGTTATATCTCGATAATTTATTGCCCGAACGCTTCGCGGTTATCGGAGCCGGAAGTCAGGAAAAAACAGAAGAGACAAATCGAATAGATGTAGGTAATTCTATGCTTGAATTTGCCAAAACAGGTGCAACAGAAAACCCGGAAAAGCTACAAAGCTTTTTGGAGCATCTTTATTACAAAAAAGTTCACAACCAGACAGAAGAAGATTTTGGAGACTTGAAAGAATACATTGATGGGCTTTCGGTCGACCTCGATATTCCGAAGAACATTATTTATTATTTTTCTATTCCGCCTTTTCTTTACGAAGTGGTGGCTGCACACATGGTTAAGTTTGGCTTAAATGTCGAGACTGATGGTTGGAAACGTATTATTGTGGAAAAACCTTTCGGTTACAGTTACGACACGGCTATTGATCTGGACAAAAAACTCAGAACAGGGTTCAACGAAGATCAGATTTACCGTATTGATCATTATTTGGGTAAAGAAACCGTTCAAAATATCATGGTTACCCGCTTTTCCAACGGCTTTTTCGAGCCTATCTGGAATCGAAAGTATGTCGACAGGGTTGAAATTACTGCATCCGAAAAAATCGGAGTAGGCAATCGTGGCGGTTATTATGATACTTCGGGGGTTATGCGCGATATGATTCAAAATCACTTGTTGCAAGTGTTGGCAATTGTAGCCATGGAGCCACCTTCCATTTTTGATTCGGAATCTATCCGAAATGAGAGTGTGAAGGTATTACAATCCTTGCGTCCGATAAAACCAGCAGAAATTGTAGACAATGTTGTTCGCGGACAATATATAGAAACGATGGTGGATGATGTCATACAAAAAGGCTATCGCCAGGAAAAAGATGTTGCTCCTAATTCGAAAACCGAAACCTACGTTGCGATGCGTGTTTTTGTAGACAACTGGCGCTGGGGTGATGTTCCGTTTTATATCCGTACCGGAAAACAATTGCCGGAACACGTTACCGAAGTTGTTATTCACCTGAAACCGGCACCTCATCAATTGTTCAAACAGCGTTGCATGGCTCAGTCGACTAATATGATCATTCTTCGAATAAGTCCTGATGCAGGGGTGGCGGTTGATTTTGGAATGAAAATTCCTGGAGCCGGTTACAAGGTGCAGAATGTAAATATGGCATTCCATTATTCCGACCTGGCAGAAACTAAAATATCAGAAGCTTATGAGCGTTTGTTGCTGGATTGCATGATAGGTGACTCAACGCTTTATGCCCGTGCCGATGCGGTAAAAGCCAGTTGGAAATTTGTAGACCCCATCCTTCAGGCATGGAAAAATAACCCGGATATTCCGTTGTACTTTTACGAAAGTAATACCTGGGGGCCTAAGGAAGCCAACGCTCTCTTTGGAAATAAAGGGCTGAAATGGCGTCCACCATTTAAAAAATTCAAAACAGAATAGAATAACAAAACTAGATGAACTCTAACATTCATATATTTGGTACTCCCGAAGAAACTGCCCGTGCTGTGGCAGAGTTGATTTTGATGAAAGCGAAAGAAAAAAATAAACAATCGCTTCCATTCAATATTGCATTGTCCGGTGGAAGTACCCCGAAATTACTGTTTAGCATTCTGAGTAAAGAATATGCTGATTCAATTCCCTGGCATTTTGTCCGCCTTTTTTGGGTCGATGAGCGTTGCGTGGCACCTACACATGCCGAGAGTAATTTTGGAATGACGTACGAGAATTTGTTGAAAAATGTTCCTATTCAGGATGCTAATATATTCAGAATGTTAGGCGAAGCTGATCCGGAAAAAGAAGCAAAGCGTTATCAGACTCAATTGGAAACGCAGCTACCTGCGCGAAATGCTCTTCCTTTGTTTGATTTGGTCTTGCTGGGTATGGGCGATGATGGCCATACGGCTTCTATTTTTCCGGATAATATGGGTTTACTTCATTCCGATTCTACTGTTACTGTTTCAGTGCATCCTGTAAGTGGTCAGAAAAGAATTACGCTAACGGGAAATGTGATAAATCAGGCAGAGCATGTCATTTTTCTGATTACTGGCTCGTCTAAATCAACAGTATTAAAGCAGATAATTCAACGAAAAAATAAATTCAGTGATTTTCCGGCTTCGTATATCCAATCGCATTCCGGCCCGGCGGAATTTTATCTTGATCAGGCTGCGGCTGCAGAACTTTAATTACACTTTTTGAATGACATTACGCGAACATCTTGATCAATTTTATC
>JAATGT010000129.1 GCA_015654525.1 Bacteroidales bacterium | reverse complement strand
GTTTCAAAATTTGATAGTGTGTATAAGAAGAATCCCAAAATACGGAATGACGCATCTTTTGACAAAGACTATCTGCAAGGAAAATATGTGAATACCCCTCCGACTCTAGGTACACAATTGGACCTATTTTAATTCCTATTGTATTACTAACAAAGGGTGACCATTACTGAGCACCCTTTGTTAGATTTAATTATTAGATTCCGGTCAAAACAACCAATTCATTTATTTGTTTTTCATCTTATTCATTCAAAAAAATCAAACCCATCTTCAATCCGTATTACATTTTGATCAGGATCTCTCAAAATAGATATCATATCTATGGAATTCCCATTAGAATCAAGTTGTTCATTATTACTTTTCAATTTATTGCAATAACTATCATAATCAAATGCTCCTCTTCCAGGTACAACTTCAAAATAAATCCGTTCTCTATCTATCGTACGTGGATACGTGGATAAAAACTGTTCTAAGCAAATACCAACATTAGCGCTTTCAAAGGGTTTTAAATAGACACGAACTGAATAATTAGATGTTGCTTCAATATGCTGATATATAAATCCCATTTGCCCACAATAAAACTCAATTGATTTATTGATATCCTTAACTAACAAAACAACTGAAAACTCGATTTGCCCAGGATCATACTCATAATCCTCAATTTGTTCAATTCCGTTATCATTATAAGATCCCGCTTGAATCTTTTTACTGTCTTTTTGGTCCATTTTTTGAATTTTAATTTTTTTAATTAGTAATTGTCCAAAGTGTGCCCCAATTAAAAGCATGAAAAATAGTTTCTTTGATCATTTCAAAAATACTCCATGAAAATAATTTTTGGCTGGGTAACCACCTTAAGACAAACCATGCGAATTCAGAAAAAGTAGCTACTTATCAGAACAGTGTAAAGATATAATAGTGGCATAGTTACAAACAACGTTACATAGTAACATTCTTGTAACTATGGTTTAAAACTGGAAGCTAGGTCATTCAGAAATCTCAATAAAGGGCGTTCTCCATCAATTTCTTTGTTAACTCTTTGATGTCTCTTCCAATCATAAAAAAGCTTTCGAAGGACATCAGTTTTTTTCGTCTTAGTAAAAATAAAGCAGCCCGAAATTTTCGATACAAATGTTCCCTTTTTTACATTTTCATACTCATCACTGCATAAAAAATCTAATAAATAGAACAGATCCAACATATTAGTTCTCCCGTTATGTTTCGCAATCCACTTTATTTTTTTATTTAATTGTTTCAAAGGTGTTCCGGAAAATATTTCCAGGAAGGCAGATTCATTTATAGAATCTATATGTTCATTCTCTACAAGCCAGTTAAATATTAAAATTTGCTTTTGACGAGGCAGATGGCATTTGAACGTGCTATTAGGATCAACCACATACCTATGACCTGGCTGCAAATTCTGAGATGGTTTATTTGCTTTTCGATTTATTATCACTTGGTCATGAAGGTGACAAAGGTAGCTGTATAGATAATGAAGTTGAGGTCGTAACATATCTGTTACCTCTTCATCGAAATGCAAAATATTTTCTGCATAAAAGAATTCGTTATTTTCGATTAATGGGTATTCCAGTTCAATAAATTCCATAAAAACTAACAATAGATTGGGGTTAGGTGATCCAAATTTCGAATAGACATTATCCACGAACTCCTTAATAGTTACACCCATCTTACAAGACTCACAGTGTTCAATAAACTCAATATAATTTTCCCTTAGTAAAAGGTCCATACCTATCTGTTATGGAATAAAATTAAAAAAAAATCGATAACTTATTGAATATATTATACCCTCTCCAAATTGACAGATTATCCCGTAATTAATGTATCAAGCATCGATGATTTATTTAAGTCCTGCCCGAATCTTTACGGTTCATTGAACTGTACCATCTTTTTTTTCATTCCAAAAAGTTATTTCTTCTACAACCAAGCCAAGACCTTCTAATTGAGGGTTACTTGTGCTATACTGTTCCGTTCCCATAAATTTGTCATAGATAGAAGAATTCGCCCCGTTAATTTCAACTGATGTAGCTAACATTATTGATACTCCTTCGCCTTCCAATTTTCCCTTTTCCCATGATGCTAACATGCCCGAATAATCCCACTCAAACCCGTAAAATTTGAAATCCTTTCCATTTGCTGCTATTACTTTTTTTAATGGCATTCCCACATAAAAATCATAAGGAAACTTCCAGTCAGAATTTTTATTCTTTATAGTTATGGAATTGCTTTTAATATTTTCAAAACTAACCACTACCTCATTCTTTGTATTAGGATAAAGCACATATTCCTTTCCCCGTAATGTTCCTTCCCTATCGTACGCATCACGTACCTGAACATTCCTGTCACCAAACGTTTTTATTAAATCAGTAGGCGTGTAAACGTTTTTTATAATTGTATAATCAGTCAGCATCACCACATTCTTTTGAACCGGCTGTTGACTTGTGTTTGATTCAACTTGTACTGTATATTTCGCTTGCGACAGCTTGCTTCTATTGGAATCTAAAATACTTTCCTTGGGCTCACTAACTTTGTCATTCTTGTTAAAGAGAAAGAATTGAAAGATATTATCGCTGTAAGATCCAAGAAAGTTTATCACACGCACATATTCAAACCGGCTACTTACAAATTGAACAGCTAATTGATTGGGTGCTAATTTGTCAAAAAAGCCCAAGTCTCCGCGAATCCCAAAAAGCTGTAGCTTTCCCGTTTCATATTCCACTTCTTCTTTCCCATTCATAACGCTTAACAAATACTGTTCGTCATTTACTTCAACAATTATCTTTTTATCGTTCTTAAAATGTGAAGCCGTGATTGTATATCTGTTCTTACTGGCACCGGGCTTATATATCTTATAAATTGTCTGGAACGCGCCGTTTGAGAATCTTGTAGAAATCGAATATTGAAATGCCTCTTTCGATCCAGTTTGTTCTGTATACAAGTAGCCAGTATACTTGGCCTGAGCAGCAACGAATAGTATTGAAAATACAAATAGAGTAGATAAAATTACTTTCTTCATGATGATTACGTTTGAGTTAATTACGACCTGAAATCCTCTGATTTTTATTCCGCTACAATTTGCCTCGTTACATGCGCATAAATAGCAGTTTGCCATATTTACAAGATTGGGGTATGTACGTCCTTAAAAATCCTTTTAACGGTTGGCTATGCAATCAATTGACTTTTCTTGAACAGAAATGTGTTTCAAATTGTGGATAGCTTTCACCTCCGTATTTCAAGAAAATAATGTCGTTAGTGCACAGTTGGCCCTTTATATTAATTGGTTTCTT
>JAATGT010000329.1 GCA_015654525.1 Bacteroidales bacterium | reverse complement strand
ATAATGCTTTTATGCTAAATCGATTTATTGAGCTGTTCGGCATAAAACCAAACACTATTAAAAATCACCAATACATCAAAGAGCTACTATATTATGGCACTATCGCTGCCTAATGTGAATAATTTATTACCGAACTATTGTTATTAAAGGCATCGTTAACCACTGTGTCTCGGGTTTGGCAATGCGTTTTTCAGTTACCGTAAGCGTGTCCGATACGGTAAATACCGAGTAACCACCTACGAAATCATTGTTTCTTAAAGTGGATCGGCAAATAATACCGGGAATGCCATCGTAGTTAAACAGCACATTCCGGTGATAATGTCCGCCCAATACAGCCCGAACATTGTATTGTTTCAACACATCCGTCATATCTTTCCAGTTGTCCACATCGCCGGTCTGAAGCGGATAATGTGTTACCGCGAAAAAAGGTATATCCTTTCCGGCCTTCTCTAACATTGTTTTTACCCAGTTTATATCTTTTTTTTGAATAATACCATTTGTGGATTTAGTGAGCGGTGCAGTGGTAAAGCCTATGAATAAATAACCTTTGTGTATGAAGCTGAATTTATCATCATGAAAAACAGTTACAAAATTAGCCGAATTCGGTTCATTCCATTTTACATCGTGATTGCCCGGAATAATATGGTACGGCATCTTTAGTTTTTGAAGAAGTTTCCGGGCTTCTTTGAGCGAAGCCGTATCTCCCAGGTTAGACACATCGCCCGAAACAAGTACAAAATCGATATTTTTCAACTGGTTAACATCATTCACGGCATTCTGAAGATCCTCTGATGCCTGATGGTTTACGGTAGAAATATGCAAATCGGAGAAAAGTGCAAATCGGAAAGGCTCCGTAGCAGAAGCAGCGAATACGAACCGAAAAAGGAGCAGAAAAAAGATAAAAAGATATTTTTTCATGCGAATGACTTGAAATGAAGCTATTTAATGCTAAACTATAAGTTTTGGTTTGGAAGAACAAAGATACAACAGCTTGTACAATTATTTATGCAACAATGGCAAAAGTTTTTCTAAATCTTAAATGTATTTATTCAGAAACAAAAAAGGAGCTGAATCTATACTGATTCGCTCCTTTTTTCATATTTAAACTAAAGACTTCTATTCATCAATCGAGTTTATTTCGACCAACAATTCATCTTTCATTACCGACTGTCCCTGTTGAACACGTATCTTACGAATAACACCATTACAGTTTGCCGAAATTTCATTCTGCATCTTCATAGCTTCCAGGCTCAGAATAGGCTCACCTTCGTTTACCAGGTCACCTTCGGAAAGGAATATATCCACAATTTTCCCGGGCATAGGTGCAACAATGTTGTTTTCATCTATTTGCTTACCGTCTTTATCAATCATTCCATGACGAATGTATGAGAAAAGCGACTCCAGACTGAATTTGTATTCAACTCCGTTCACTTTTACAACCGCCTTATTCTGATCGCGCGAAACCAATTCACAGTGGTAACGTTTTCCTTTCCAGTCGAATGCATAGTGAAAATCTTCCTGTTCCACAAAGTCAATATCTTCTTCTTCGCCATTAATAACCGGCTGAGACTCTTTTGGAATATAAATTTTAAAACGCTTCCCGTTTTCCCGTAAAGCAATAAACAATCGCGAAGCATCGCGTTTATAAATATATGTAGTTCCCATGTTTTAGTAATTTAATCGTTTGTTCAACACCCATACATTCAACGAATCATTTTTATAAGTTGGCAAATCTGACGACAGCTGAAGGTATTCCGAAGCATACATAATGGTGGCAGCCAAAGCTCCGATCATTTCATCTTCATCATTTTCAAGCATTTCAGGCGTATACACCGAATCAACCCAACGGGTGGTATAACTTGCGTCTATGAATTCAGGATGTTGTAATACTGTTCTGCAAAATGGAACAGTAGTTTTCATCCCAATCAGGTTGAATTCGTACAAAGCCGCAAGCGTTTTTTTGATTACATCCGGGCGATCTTTTCCATGTACGATAATTTTCGCAATCATTGAATCGAAATAAGGTGTAACCACCGAACCGGTCTGCACACCACTCTCAATACGAATATCCTTATCTTTTGGAAAATAAATTTTATCAATAAATCCGGTTTGCGGACTGAAACGGTTTTGAGGATCTTCGGTATTTACGCGGCATTCTATTGCCCAACCTTTAATCTCTATATCTTCCTGTTTCAGGGTAAGTTCTTCGCCTAATGCCACACGAATCTGCCAGTCGACCAAATCCACGCCTGTGACCATTTCCGTTACCGGATGCTCTACCTGAATACGTGTATTCATTTCCATAAAATAATAAGAGCGATCCTCATCCATGATAAACTCAATGGTTCCGGCCGAGTAGTAACCTATTGCTTTGGCAAATCGAATAGCCATATCGCCCATTTCTTTGCGCATTTCGGGAGTCACACTGGCCGAAGGAGCTTCTTCCATTATTTTCTGGTGCTTACGCTGCAATGAACATTCGCGCTCACCCAGATGAACAACATTTCCATACTTATCACCGATAATCTGAAACTCCAGGTGTTTTGGATTCTGGAGGTATTTTTCAATAAACATATCACCATTATCAAAAGCAGCCAATGCTTCTTCGGAAGCCGATTTAAAATTTCGCTCCATGGTTTCCGGCTTCTCCACGATACGCATACCACGTCCACCACCTCCGGCCGAAGCTTTCAGAATAACCGGATACCCAATCTTATCAGCATAAGCCTTGGCTGCTTCTGCATCATTGATGGCACCATCACTCCCGGGTACAAGCGGCAAACCAGCTTTGATAGCCATGCTTTTAGCCACTGTTTTTAGTCCCATTTCACGAATTAATTCGGGTGACGGGCCAATAAAGTTTATGCCGTTGGACACGCAGAGTTCTGCAAAATCAGGGTTTTCGGATAAAAAGCCGTATCCGGGATGAATCAAATCAATATTATGTTCCAATGCCAGTTCTACAATGCGCTCGGCATCCAGAAAAATAGCTTTTTCGTTTCCGGCATCGCGAGCCGGAATAATTTCATCTGCATAATTCAAATAAAGAGCATCCGGCTCTCTATCGCTTTGAAAAACTACAGCCAACATACCCAGTTTATGAGCCGAGCGAATGATGCGTATCGCAATTTCACTTCGGTTGGCAATTAAAAGTCTTTTCTTCATTTCTTATATTGTTATTTGCCTATGGCGTTATGACTTCGTGATATTATTTCACTTCATTCGTTATTGCTTTCGGCGATATTTTCAATCGTAAATAGTAAATGATTTAATCATAAATTAAAGTGGGATACTTCCGTGCTTTCTGGCCGGTTTAGCATATTGCTTATTCGACAGAATTTCGAACGAGGTGATCAGGATTTGACGGGTATCCGACGGAGTGATTACTTCGTCAATCAGCCCCAGTTCTTCGGCCTTATAAGGATTTGCAATCTCATTTTTGTATTTGTCAATCAGATACTTTTCCAACTCGGCAACATTCTCTGCATTTTTCAATTCATGCTTGTTTACAATTTTAATAGCGCCTGCAGGTCCCATAACGGCAATTTCGGCTGTAGGCCATGCAAAGTTGAAATCGCCACCGGTGTTTTTACTGCTCATTACAATATAAGCTCCACCGTAAGCCTTGCGGGTGATCACTGTAATTTTCGGAACTGTAGCTTCGCAGAATGCATACAACAGCTTGGCACCATTGCGGATAATAGCATTATGTTCCTGCTCGATACCCGGCAAAAATCCCGGAACATCTTCCAATATAAGCAACGGAATATTAAATGCATCACAGAAGCGGATAAATCGTGCCCCTTTTATGCTGGCATTGATGTCAAGCGTACCTGCCATAACCTTAGGTTGATTAGCTACGATACCGATGGTTTTTCCATCCAAACGGGCAAAGCCGATAACGATATTCTGAGCAAATTTTTCGTGAACTTCGAAGAACGTATCTTTATCAACAATAATATTGATAATTTCCTTTACATCATACGGGCGGTTCGGATCATCGGGAACAATCTGGTTCAGGTATTCCTGACGCGACTGATAGGAACTTACCAGATTTGAAACAGGAAGTGGTTCATAGTTGTTGGAAGGGATATACGATAATAATTTACGAATAAGCATAATGGTATGCTCTTCGTCGTCCGAAATAAAATGAGCTACACCGCTTTTACTGGCGTGCATCTGTCCACCTCCAAGACTTTCCATGTCGATGTCTTCGTTCAGAACTTCCTTTACCACATTGGGACCGGTAACAAACATGTAAGAAGTCTGATTGGTCATAAAAATAAAGTCGGTAAGGGCTGGAGAATAAACTGCTCCACCTGCTGCAGGACCTAAGATGGCCGAAATTTGCGGGATGATACCCGAAGAGTTTACATTATTGCGAAAAATAGAAGCGTAAGCCGACAAGCTCTTCACGCCTTCCTGAATACGGGCTCCACCCGAATCCATCAGACCTACAATAGGGGCACCAAGTTTCAGCGCCATTTCCTGTACTTTAGCTATTTTCATACCGTGTGCATAACCTAGCGAGCCACCCAGCACTGTAAAATCTTGTGCATAGGCAAAGACACTTCGTCCCTGCACTTTTCCACGTCCCACAACAACACCATCACCAAAGTTGGATTGTTTGCTGCTGGTCGGAGTCTGATAAGGAGATACAAAAGCATCGAATTCAAAAAAAGTTCCTTCATCAAAAAGGACATTTATACGTTCACGTGCAGTAAGTTTACCTTTTAAATGCTGTCTGGTGGCAGCATTGTCTTCCATCTTTTGCAGCGCCTTAAGACGTTGCTCAAATACTTCGTTTTTATTCATTACTTTAACTGGAATTATTTGAAATTTCTTAGTGCAATTTTATTCCACAATGGTTCTAACAATCTCACTAAAATTTCGTTCAGATTTATATTCGATTCGAGCAAAACCTTACACAAAAGTAATACATTTGTGCAGGGTTTAAAAAAGTTATCCTAAAATTTATTGAAATTTAGTATGCACGATGGAAATCAGAAAGTCAGAAACAGTTGATTTTAAGCATTAAAAAATCCGGTAACTAGATGCAATTAAAAGTTATTCGACGATATATTCTATCATTATGTAAATACAAACTAAATTTGGAAAGTCTAGGGATTATGCCTTTTAAATTTAGTGCTGCGTAATGACTACGGCCGAATCATATCAGGCAAAAAGGTACAGCAGAAGTACCACCACCAAAAGAGCTGGTAGCATATTCATAATGCGAAGTTTTTTTATTTCGAGGATGTTTATTCCCAGCCCTATAAGAAGAATACCACCCACGCTGGTGAGTCCCTGAATGATTTGTGGGTTAAAAAAGGAAGAAGCATACATAGCCAGCAAAGTAAGGCCACCCTGAAAAATGAGCAAAGGAATGGCCGATACAATGACTCCAACCCCAAATGCCGAAGCCAGCAAGATGGATGAAAAACCATCCATCAACGATTTGGTGAGCAATAGGTCGGACGAACCGCCTGTACCTTCCTGAATAGCTCCGAGAATAGTCATCGAACCGATACAATAAAGCAAAAAAGCAGTGATCAATCCTTCCGAAAAGCGGTCGTTGCCTATACGAAACTTTGTTTTCAGGTTCTGACTCACCCGTTCCACTCCTTTTTCCAGATTCATCCACTCGCCCAGCAAAGAGCCTACAGCCAGACTGCCCACCACAATCAGGATATGTTGCATATTGTACACCATGCTGATTCCGATAGCCAGCGTAAACAAACCTACAGCCTGAAAGTAAATTGTTTTATAACGGTCGTGTAAGCTTTTATTCAATAGCATACCAACTATTCCGCCAGCAACAACGGCTCCGGTATTGATGAGTGTTCCTATCATATAGAATTAGTTACGAGTTACAAGGTAATAGTTACGAGAATATAGTTACAAGTTACGAGGTGATGATTACGGGTTATAAGGCTGTTTATCCGGACATTTTTCCCGAAAACTAAATACATATCGGCAGTCTGGTAAGTCGTAACTATTATCTTGTAACTATTCAATTCGTTGCAAAAATACATCTTTTTTGCTTATTGCAACCCAAATGCGGATGAACTTGCAAAATGAACTGATCTCCTCCTTATCTGATATTACGGTGCGATGCACCTTTCATATCCTGAATTGCCATTCTAGCTACAAATATTCACGGTGCTCTGCACCTTAAAGCCACATCATGGTGATTTGAGTTTTTCTCTTGACTTTAAGTAACCCAAGATATATAAATGATATGCTTGTTTGAAGCAAAACGAAGATAAATAGTCTGGTAATTTGTAACTATTTACTTGTAACTACTTAAGTTTTCAACAAATGATTAAAAAAGCTAATTGATTGATGGGAAATATAAAATGGAATTTGTAGTTTTGTGGAATAAATACACAGAAAATATAAGTAATAACAATTAATCAAGGTGGCGACTACGCAAAAAGAACCAATATGAAAAAAGTAATTATAACTACAGCCAAGGGAGCTATGAAGGTGGAATTTTTCGAGAAAGATGCTCCTAACACCGTAAAGAATTTTATTGATTTGGTAGAAAAAGGTTTTTACAACGGCCTTAATTTTCACCGCGTGATACCTGATTTTGTCATTCAAGGAGGTTGTCCCGACGGAACCGGTGCCGGTGGTCCGGGATATACCATTAAATGCGAACTGGATGGCGAAAATCAATACCACGACCGTGGCGTTTTGTCGATGGCACATGCCGGAAGGAACACCGGTGGATCACAGTTTTTTATCTGCCACAGTCGCAAAAACACTTCGCATCTCGATTGTCAACATACCTGCTTCGGAAAGGTTGTGGAAGGATTGGAAGTTATTGATCTGATCCGTCAGGGAGATAAAATCGTAAAAATGGAAGTAGTAGAAGAATAATCTGCAACGATGTAAACGGTTGGCAGGGTACATTCAACTCAGTACGCTGCCAACCGCTAACATGTGTCGGAAGTCGGTCGGGATTTGTTACGCGAAAATAAAAGCAGGCTAACAGGCTACCAATCCCTCGTAACTTGTAACTACAACCTTGTAACTACTAAACTAAAAGCAAACAAAATGAATAAAAAAAAGCTCCTTGTATCGGCCTTGTTACTGACTTTTGTTTTTACAGCTTGTAAACACAAGTCGCAAGCTACATCAGGCACAGCCACTGATTCCACCAAAACGGAAAAAACCGTTACTCCCAACGAGACTAAAAACACCAACGCCCAAATACTGGGCCGCCCGGAAGTGCCCATTCTATGCTACCACCGCATTGCCGACGGAAAAAAGAGCGAATATGCGGTAACCCCTGCCACCTTTGCCGCTCAAATGAAAATACTAGCCGATAGCGGTTACCACGCCATCCTACCCGCTCAATTGTACGATTACCTTGTTTATAATAAGAGCTTACCCGAAAAACCGGTGATGATAACTTTCGACGACTCACGCGTGGAACATGCTGCTGTGGCTGCCCCGATACTGGAAAAACTGGGTTTCAAAGGGGTATTCTTTATTATGACCATTACCTACAACAAAAAAAACTACATGACCACTGAGCAGATTGCCACGTTGGCTAAAGCCGGGCACACTGTAGGCCTGCACAGCTGGGATCATACCATGGTTATAAAGTATAAAGACGATGCCGACTGGCAAAAACAGGCGGTAGAGCCGAAAAAAAAATTAGAAAAAATAGTGGCTCAGGCAGTGGATTACTGGGCGTACCCCAATGGTGTTTACGACCACAAAGGTGCTGCCGAACTCAGCAAACATTTTAAGCTGGCTTTTACGCTTATATCCAAACGTGACACGGTGTACCCTCTCCAGACCGTGCGTCGCATGCTGGCAACCGAAGGGACACCGCAAGGCTTATTAAAATCCATGCGCCGGACTTTTGGGAAAAAGCATTGATCTATATTTATTCAACCGAATCCTTTTATCCCACACAATTCAACCCTTAGAATACAAAATCCTCTATTCAATAATTATTTATGAGAAAATATCTGATTGCTTTTGCAGCACTTTTCATCTTTCTATTTAGCAGTTGCGATAAAAAAACGGCAACAAATACGACTAAAATACCCGGCAAGCAAGCGGAAGAACAAGCAAAAGAACAAATAGAGCAAGAAAAAATTGTTCCGATAGATACGGCAGTGTACAGCAAAAAACTGAAAGCACTGGCAAATGGCGACACCACCGGTCTGTGGCCGGTAAAAACGAAACTCTACCCATCGGCAGGGGCTATTCTGCCGTTTAAAAGAATCGTGGCTTATTATGGTAATATCTATTCGAAAAGAATGGGCGTGCTGGGTGAATACCCACCAAAGGAGCTCTGGAGAAAATTAAATGCCGAAGTGAAGGCCTGGGAAAAAGCCGACCCTTCCACTCCCGTGCAGCCTGCGATACATTATATAGCTGTAGTGGCGCAGGGCATACCGATGAAAGACGGCAAATATTGTATGCGGATGCCAGCCACTCAGCTGGATTCGGCTTTGGCGATTGCCAAAATGGGAAATGCCATTGTGTTTCTGGATTTACAGGTGGCATTGAGCAATGTAAAAAACGAAGTACCCTTGCTGGAGAAATACCTGAAGATGCCGAATGTGCATTTGGGTATCGATCCGGAGTTTTCGATGAAAAACGGTAGCAAGCCCGGAAAAAAGATCGGGACAATGGATGCCACCGATATTAATTTCTGCTCGGAATACCTGACAAAGCTGGTCAAAGAGTACAATCTTCCTGCAAAAATTCTTATCGTACATCGGTTTACAAAAGGCATGGTTACGAATTACCGGAACATTAAATGCCACCCCGAAGTACAAATGGTAATGAATATGGATGGCTGGGGCGAACCGGTACTCAAGAGAAGTACTTACCTGCTTTATATCCGAAAAGAACCCGTACAGTTTACCGGATTCAAATTGTTTTACAAAAACGATTTGAAAAAAGCTCCGCACGTAATGCTGACTCCGACGGACCTGATGAAACTGAAACCACAGCCGATTTACATTCAATATCAGTAAAAAATCATTGGCTTTATAAATACGTAAGTACATGACATAATTTTTTTTATATTAAAAATGCTCTCTTAACTGCCCCCCCAAAACCGACTCCCGATATTATCGGGATAAATGGCGGAGGCTACCGAAGTGCGACATGTGCGAAAAGAATCAACATTTTCACGTGGCAAAGGTCCCCTTTAGGGGATTTAGGGGTCAATTCTGATACTTTTTACCCAAACGACAAAACATCAAACTCTCATTTATATGAAAAAAGTTTTTTTTAATTACCTGCTTTGCGGACTGGTGGTGCTAACGACCGCCAGCTCATGTAAGCAAGCAAAATCTTCGGCTACAGACGAAGATGCATTAGCGTCGCATATTGATTCCACCGCCAAGGTGGGCGATGATTTTTTTCAGTATGCCAACGGACGGTGGTTTAAACACAATCCCATTCCGGCGAGCGAACAAAGCAATGGTGTGTGGCAACTGATTCAGGACACCATCAATGCCCAGATCCGCAAGGTATGCGAATCGTCGGCAGCCATTAAAGATGCCGAGAAAGGAAGCAACAAACAGAAAATCGGCGATTTCTTTTACTCGGGTATGGACAGCGTGTCGCTGAACAAAAACGGGATTAATGATCTGAAAGCCGATCTGGTAACCATCGATCAGATTAAAGATCTGAACACGCTGCTTAAAGAAGCGGCCTATATTCACACCGTTTCGTCGTCACCGTTGTTCAATTTATACGTTGCGCAGGACGATAAAAACAGCACCAAATATCAGGTATATATCGCTCAGGGAGGGCTGAGTTTGCCCGATCGCAATTTTTATTTTGATACCGATGCCAAGGCTAAAACCATTCGCGAAAAATTCGTAGTGCATGTCGGCAACATGTTCAAAATAATGGGTTATGAGCCTTCTAAAGCCAAACTGGCAGCCGCCAGGCTGATGGAAATGGAAACAGCCATAGCCAAAACATCGCGCAAACGCGAAGATACCCGCGACCCGCTGAACAACTACCACAAAATGACCGTAGCAGCATTGGCAGCTATGACTCCCAACCTCAACTGGGCAACGTTTATGAATGGTGTAGGGCTGACTAAGGTCGACAGCGTCGTTGTGGGACAACCCGAGTTTCTGACAGCACTGAACGGTTATCTGAAAAAATACAGCATCGACGACTGGAAAAATTATTTGAAATATCAAATGATAAATGGTCTGGATGTTTATATGGACGACAAAACTTACAACGAAGATTTCAGCTTCTACACGGCCGTACTACACGGAGTAAAAGAGCCCAAACCACGCTGGAAACGTGTGGTGAAGCAAACCGACGATGCATTGGGCGACCTGGTGGGTCAGGTTT
>JAATGT010000031.1 GCA_015654525.1 Bacteroidales bacterium | reverse complement strand
ATCAGTATAGGATCAGTATAGGATGAGCAAAGTATAAAGCAGGCTAGAAAGAAAACAAAAACGAAAGTATAAATATATGCCAATGAACAAATTAGTCAAACTGCTTGAGCTAAAGCCTTTCTTTAGATTAAAAGTAATTTCCTTTTTAATCTTAATCCTTTGTTTAATGCTGAGTACGGCAATGCTCTCAGCACAACAATCAATTTTACCGGTTAAAGTTTTGTTGGTAACTGCCCATCCCGACGACGAGACTTTGCTGGCAACTACCGTTTACAAAATCACCCATGAGCTTGGTGATATTGTCGATCAGGTAGTGATTACCAATGGTGAAGGTGGGTATTCATATTCGCTATTGTCTGAACCCATTTATAAACTAAAATTGACTATTGAGGCTATAGGACGCGAAAAACTACCTGAAATCAGAAAGCAGGAACTCCTGAACGCCGGAAAAATTTTGGGTATCCGAAATCATTATTTTCTGGATCAGAAGGATGCTAAGTACGGGCTTGATATCAAAGAGCCTTTAGATAGTACATGGAATGTGGGTTGGATAAGTATTCGCTTACAGGAACTATTAGCCAAAAATAAATATGATTATGTTCTGACTCTCCTACCCGACTCATTAACTCATGCACATCATAAAGCGGCTACAATATTGGCATTACAAGCAGTGAAAGATGGAAAAGAAAAACCGGTAATTCTTGCCGTTTCAACATCTAATAAAGGAGAAACAGTGAAGAATTTTTTCCAGTTGGATAGATATCCGATTAGCAAAGTATCAAAAGGAAAACCTGAGTTTCGGGTTGACAGAACAGTTGGGTTTGCTCCTTTGAACAAACTGAATTATAAAATTATTGTCAATTGGGTTATTGCAGAGCATAAATCACAGGGCTCTTTACAAAATCTAACCAACGATGGCGATTATGAGAATTTCTGGTATTTTGACCTGAATGGTACGGCAAAACTTGAAAAGACAAAACGATTTTTCGACTTATTAAGCAGTAAAGTTCCTGATTAATTGAACCCTTATAATGTGAGAAACAACCATGGAAAGATATAATATTGATGAAGTGCAGAATTGTTACAACCTTGCAGCACAAGAATATTCCGCTAAATTCTCGGATGAGTTGGAGGGCAAACCATTTGACAGAAATTTATTAACCAGATTTGCAAAAAGCGCAGTACCAACAGGAAAATATCTGGACTTAGGAACTGCTACCGGACATATTGCAGATTATTTATATAAACAGGGACTCAAAAATATCACAGGTGTTGATATTGCAGAGCAGGCATTAGCAGTTGCCAGACTCAACTATCCGTATTTGAAATTTGAGAATAGAAACATCTTTGACACAAAACTGGAAGATGAAACCATAGACGGGATTGTATGCTTTTATGGAATCGTGCATTTCACGTACAAAGAAATAAACAGAGCTATCGGTGAATGGAAACGAATTTTAAAACCGGGAGGAAAAGCATTGTTCTCATTTCATATTGGTGATGATGATTCGATACGTGTAGAAAAGTTCTTAGATAAAGAGAATGCAAAAGCTACATGGAATAATTTCAGAGTAGAAAGAATTGTAGTGCTCCTGAATAATAATAAAATTGAATACGATGAAGTTATCATACGCTATCCATATATAAATAAAGAACACCCAAGTAAAAGATGCTATATACAATTTACAAAAAAGAGAATAACTTTTCCAAAGTTTAGAACTTTGGAAAAGTTGGATATATTGCATATAAGAAGTGAGAAAGACTGTAAGATTGATGAGTAGAATAGGTAAATTAAAAACAGCATATCGAATGTTTATTTTCCATACTTGGGTATTTATAAACAAGCACAAGGCGCAAGTTGTAAGTATTGCACTGCTACTGATCGTTGTGACGGTGCATGCCGACAACATCAGCGGGCATGTGTATGTACTACTCGATAATAAAGAGAAAAAACAAGCTGCTGTCGGGGTCAATGTCTATTTCGCCGATAAGAGTAAAAGAACAGTGACAGATGCGAATGGCTTTTTCATTCTCAATCGGGACGCTGCAAAGGATATAGTATTGGTGGCTTCGCTTACGGGTTATAGAACCGATAGCCTGATCATAGCAGAAGCAGGAGAGATAAAAGGAGTTGAATTTGTACTAAAAGAAGGCGTTCAACTATCGGGGGTTGTTGTAACGGCCAATAAAACCGAGGAGAACATCTCCAGACTTTCAGTTCCTAAAACGGAAATTATTAATTCGGAAGGACTGATGAAATTGCCTTGCTGTAACCTGTCACAGAGTTTCGAAAACAGTACAACCGTTACCGTGGGATATGCCGATGCTCTGTCGGGAGCTAAACAAATACAGTTACTGGGTTTGTCAGGCGTTTACGGACAAATACTCGGCGAAAACATACCTATTCTGCGAGGCCTTTCATCACCCTATGGCTGGAACCATATTCCGGGATCATGGCTGGAATCGATTCAAATATCAAAAGGAACATCCTCTGTGTTGAATGGATATGAAGCCATTACCGGACAAATTAATCTCGAATTTAAAAAGCCCGATAAGGTGGAATATCTTTATGCTGATGCCTTTGCAAATGCTGTTACCGATAATGCAAATGCTATACACATGACTGAAGTGAATATAACCGGTTCACGAAAAATATCTGACAAATTGTGGTCTAACTTATTACTGCATGGCAATCTTCAATCGCATGTACATGATACCAACGGTGACCATTTTATGGATATGCCCAAAAGCAATCAACTCACAGCATTTAATCGCTGGTTGTATATTGATCCGGCTCGAAAACTTGAATCAAGAACCGGAATTCGTTTTTTATACGAAAAAATAGATGGCGGTCAATCTCCGTTATGTCATAAAGCCGATGTGTATTACGTTACCGATGTAATAAACAAGAGCTTCAACGTCTATAATAAAACCGGAATTTTTGTTGGACAATCCGGTCAGAGCATTGCATGGATAAATAGCTTTACCTACTACGACCTAAACTCCTATTTTGGTTCACCAACGACCTATAAACTGTATAATGGTTCGCAAACCTCATTCTACAGTAATCTGATGTTTAGTTCCTGGATTGGGAATAAAAACAATCAGTACACAGTCGGATTGAGCTTTCAATCGGATAATTACCAAACCTATTTTAAAGACAGACTGGCTGAAAACAACATTCCGCTAACCAATATAAATAGGTTGGAAATTGTTCCGGGAGCTTATGCACAATATACCTGGACACCAACACGGAGATTTACCCTGATTGCCGGGGTGCGGGAAGATTACAACAGTGTTGCCGGCTGGCTTTTTACACCGAGAACTAACCTGCGCTACGCATTAAGCAACAACGTTATTTTCAGGCTTTCGGGTGGACGTGGATATCGGACACCCAATGCTATTGCCGATAATATCGGGCTGATGGCTTCGACCCGATTGTTTGATATTGCAGGAATTCAAAAACTAAAAATAGAAGAGGCATGGAACTATGGTGGAAATGCAACATTCTATATTCCATTCAAAGAGAAGGATAAAATTACAGTGAGCATTGATTATTTCCATACCGATTTCAAAAATCAGGCTATTGCAGATGTCGACAGAAATTCAAACGAAGTTTGGTTTTATAATTCAACAGGTAAATCATTTGCAAATGTTTGGCAGACTGATGTGTCGTTTTCTCCTTTCGAACGTTTCGATGTATTAGCTGCGTTCAGATATAATCAGACGATTGTAACATATACCGATGGTACACAAACCTATCGCGCGGAAAAACCAATGACTCCCCGATTCCGGGGATTACTGAATCTTGGCTATGCGACCAAATTCCGCAAGTGGGTATTCGATTTTACAGCTCAACTCAACGGACCGGTACGCCTTCCGAACAAAGCCGGCTATTCGGGAACAACAGAACATTCTCCAACATATCCCGTACTTTTTGCTCAGGTTACTAAAAACACAAAACGCTTTGACATATATGCTGGGCTGGAGAATCTGACTAATTACCGACAGGCAAATCCGATTATCAATTACGAAAATCCTTTTGTAAAAGGATTTGATGCATCGCAGGTATGGGGTCCTTTGGCAGGACGTTATATCTACGCTGGTATACGTCTAAGGTTAGGAAAAATGTATTAAAATAATATTCACATGAAGAAAAAGAAATATTTATTACTTATGATGGCAATCGTTTTTGCATTACTGAATGCCCAGGCAGAGGCCGAAAAATCTGTAAAGAAAACCAATGAAGTTACATTCCTCGTCGGAATGCACTGTCAGAGCTGTAAAGAAAGAATCGAAAAGATTATTCCTTTCGAAAAAGGAGTGAAAGACCTGAAGGTGGATTTGGAGAAAAAAGAAGTTACAGTTGTGTATAATCCTCAAAAAACTACAGAGAATAAGCTCCGAAAAGCGTTTATAGATTTGGGGTATACCTGTGAGAAAAAAGGACAAGAAAAGAAAAAGCAATAAGATGAATTTTATTGAAAGACTTCGAAAAATAAAAGCTATGATTTTCGACATAGACGGCGTATTATCTACATCTACTGTGGTTTTATTACCAGATGGCGAGAAGGCACGGGTGATTAATACAAAAGATGGATATTCATTGCATTTAGCTGGTCAAAAAGGGATTCTGTTGGTCATCATTTCTGGTGGAACGTCCGATTCCTTTCAAAGTCAATACACCCGACTTGGCTTTACAGATATCTATACCGGAGTATCGGTGAAAATTGAAAAACTACATGAGTTTATCGCCAAATACAAACTCGATCCGGCAGAAATACTGTATATGGGCGATGATATTCCCGATTACGAAGTAATGAAGTTCGTCGGACTTCCCGTTTGTCCCGCAGATGCAGTTTCCGAAATTAAAGCAATTTCTGCTTATGTGTCTTCCCGCAACGGAGGCGAAGGTTGCGTGCGGGATATTGTGGAGCAAATACTCAAAGCACAGGGGTACTGGATGAACAGTGATAAGGCATACAGTTGGTAAAGTAACTTGATTGATGAATTGTACTTATTTCTACCCAAATGTAGGTATCAAAATCCTTATTTTAGGGTATTTCATTATCTAAATATATTGTCGAATTTTGCATCTCAATTATACAATTACCTATGAAATCTGATATGATCCAGCCAATACCGAATATCAAGAAGAATTTTCTTGATGACCGCTGTTTGAAGGATAAATTCTATTCATTACTCCAATACCCTATAATTCAACCTCTAGTAGTTGTATGCAATTTGTATGCTTACAATCAGAGTTGTCCTTCGTATGTTTCTCAATTAGCTTGTTGTTGCACTGTTAACTGTCGTTTGTGAAACCGACTATAGCAGGGATAAATCAAGACAAAACAGTATAGCGCTTTTATTCCGTTGGTTTCACAAATTTATTTTCTTCCATTTGGATCATAAATAAATGGATATTTACCGGGAGTTGAATTGATTGATGAATCATTTTCCAACTCATCCGCACAGAAGAATATCAACACAACGTATTGCTGCTTAGCCTTCAGCAAAGGTTGAGTAATGACGACTAATTTTAAAACAAAATGATAGCAAATAATATATTGGAAACTATTGGTAATACTCCGATAGTAGAACTAACGCATACCGACACCGGACTTTGCCGGCTTTTTATCAAGCTGGAAAATCAAAATCCGGGTGGATCCATAAAAGATCGCGTGGGTCTTTCAATGATAACACAAGCCGAAAAGCAAGGTAAAATTAAACCCGGCGATACTTTGATAGAAGCCACTGCCGGCAATACAGGTATTGGTTTAGCACTGGCTGCACGCCTGAAAGGATACAACCTTATATTAGTAATACCCGACAAGATGAGTCAGGAAAAAATAAACCACTTACGGGCATTGGGAGTAGAAATTTTATTGACCCGTTCTGACGTTGGAAAAGGACATCCGGAATATTATCAGGACTATGCTCTTCGCGTGGCAAACGAGCGGGGAGCGTTTTACGTCAATCAGTTTGAAAATCCGGCGAATCCGCTGGCACATGAAACGACTACAGCACCAGAAATATGGGAACAACTCGAACATCAGGTGGATGCAGTGGTCGTTGGAGTTGGGTCATCGGGTACGATTACAGGGCTTACGAACTATTTCAAGAAGGTGTCGCCGCAAACAGAATTTGTGCTCGCCGACCCACAGGGATCCATTCTGGCCGACTATATCAACAAAGGCGTGTTGCGAACCGATGCAGGTTCATGGCTTGTAGAAGGCATAGGCGAAGATTTCATTCCGGCTATTGCAGATTTTTCCTTAACCCATCAGGCTTATACCGTGAGCGATAAAGAAAGTTTTGATTCAGTACGGGATTTACTCAAAAATGAAGGAATTCTGGCCGGCTCATCTACAGGAACCTTGCTAAATGCAGCCATTCGATATTGCCGCGAACAAACAGAACCCAAGCGCGTAGTGACATTGGCCTGCGACAGTGGAAACAAATATCTATCCAAAATGTATAACGACTATTGGTTGCTGGATCAGGGTCTCACCGAACGCAAACAATGGGGCGATTTGCGTGATTTTATTTCCCGACGCTTCGAAGACAATGCCATTATTTACACAACACCTACCGATACACTAAAAGCTGTCTACGGAAAATTTAAATTATATGATGTTTCGCAACTACCCGTGCTGAAGGGAGATAAAGTGATTGGTATTGTCGACGAATCGGACTTATTGCTGGCACTTTATTCTCATAAATATAGCCTGGACACGTCTGTGCACGAAATTATGACTACCGAACTGACTACGATTCCATACACAGCTCAACGGGATGAATTGGTAGAAATACTGAATGCCGGACTTGTGGCTATTATAGAAAATGGGCATGGAGGTTTTATGGGATTAGTCACCCGCATCGATTTCATTAATCATCTGCGATTCGAAATAAACAGCCTGAAATTGGAAGAAACATTCGCTTAATCAGATAAAAAAGGTTTTCAAACATACATAAAAAATAAAGAACAAATTATGAGTTTAAATAAAGAGACATTCGGTTTTGCAACCAAAGCCATTCATGCAGGTGAAGAACCTGATTTCAGAGACGGAGCTACCGGCGATGTAGTTGTACCTATTCATCTTTCAACAACTTTTGCCCGTAAGAAAGTAACGGAACCCACAGGTGGTTATGAATATACCCGTTCACTAAACCCAACTCGAAAAGCGCTGGAAGAAAAGTTAGCCGCACTCGAAAATGCCAACTACGGGCTGGCTTTTAGCTCCGGTCTGGCAGCCGAATCAACCGTCTTGCTGTCCTTACTCAATCCGGGTGATCACATTGTGGCCTTCGACGATTTATATGGTGGTACCAAACGGCTGTTTAATCAGGTGTTTTCAAACTTTGGCTTCGAAATATCCTATGTAGATGCTACGGATACTTCGTTGGTAGAAAATGCCATTAAGCCGAATACAAAATTAGTTTGGATCGAATCGCCATCAAATCCGCTATTGAAGCTTTCTGACATTAAAGCCATCTCCAAAATTACGCATAAACACGGAGTGGTATTGGTAGTGGATAATACCTTTCTATCGCCTTATTTTCAAAAGCCATTGGATCTGGGTGCCGACGTGGTGGTACATAGCTCTACCAAATACATCGGTGGTCACAGCGATGTGCTGGGAGGTGCTGTATTGCTGGACGATCTGGCTTACTATGAACGAATCCAGTATCATCAAAATGCTATAGGGGCTGTGTTATCACCTTTCGATTCATACCTCACCCTGAGGGGAGTAAAAACGCTGGCAGTAAGATTAGAAAAACATCAGCAAAACGCACTACACATAGCAGAATATTTGTCGGTGCATTCTAAAGTCAGTAAGGTGATTTATCCGGGACTTGAAAGTCATCCGCAACACGAACTGGCCAAAGCACAAACCACCGGTTTTGGAGGCGTACTTTCTTTCGAAATAAAAGGGACTATCGATAATGCAAAACAATTTCTGGAAAAGCTAAACGTTTTTGCATTAGCCGAGAGTTTGGGGGGAGTAGAATCATTGATTGAACTGCCTTCTCTGATGACTCATGCATCGGTAGCCAAAGAAGTGCGTGATCAGATTGGGATTACCGATACACTTGTCCGCCTTTCCGTGGGTATAGAAGATATAGAAGATCTAATCTCGGATATTGAACAAGCATTGGCCTGACTTTAATATTCTGATGGCAACTTAAAATTGCCATCAGAATTATAAATAATTACAACAATGAGCAAAACAGATTTTTCCAGACTTGGTGAACAAACCAAAGCCATTCATGCGGGCGAAGAGCCCGATCCAGTCACCAGAGCTTCGGCTCCAAGTATTAATATGTCCACTACTTTTGTGGTGGAAGCAGATGCCGGTTTCTCTGTCGAAAGTCTTGACGAAGATGCTGCATGGATTTACACACGCTGGGGCAATCCCACCATTCATCAATTAGAACTGAAACTGGCTGCTTTGGAACAAGCCGAAACAGCTATAGCTTTTGCCAGCGGAATGGGTGCTATCACGGCCCTGGTGTTTCATCTGCTGAAAGCCGGCGATCATCTGGTGATTAGCGATGTAACCTATGCAGCTTTGACCGAAATGGCCAATGAAATGATTCCCGAACTCAATATCGAAGTCACCAAGGTCAACACTTCTGATCCGGAAGCTATAAAGGCTGCTATTAAACCAAACACCAAACTGATTTATATAGAAACTCCCTGCAATCCCTTGCTAAGGTTGACTGATATTGCAGAAGTGGCCGTCATAGCACACCAGGCAGGTGCTAAACTGGCAGTCGATTCTACCTTTGCCACCCCCATAGCAACTAAACCTTTGCTGTTAGGAGCTGACTTTGTGATTCATTCGCTCACTAAATATCTTGGCGGACACGGCGATGCCTTGGGAGGAGCTATTTTGGGAAGCAAAACAGCGTTGACACCATTGCGAAAAAAAACGGCCATTCGGTTGGGAGGTGTTATCAGCCCGTTTAACGCGTGGTTGATTATGCGTGGCATTGCTACCCTACCAATCCGTATGCGGGTACACGAAGAAAATGCACTGAAAGTAGCGGCCTGGCTCGAACAACATCCAAAAGTAAAAAAGGTGATTTATCCCGGTTTGCCATCACATCCACAATACGAACTGGCCAAGCGACAAATGAAAAACTTTTCGGGCATGATCACTTTTCAGCTCGAAAATGGGAACAAACAGGCAAAGATCTTTGCCGAAAAACTACAAATTATCCATTATGCCGTATCACTGGGACATCATCGTTCACTGATATTCTATCTGAATAGTGCCGATTTGCTGGAAAGCTCTTTCAAATTTGCCACTCTGGAGCAGTTAGCTTCCTGGAACGATTTTGCAGGAGAAGGTATCTTCCGCTTTTCAATAGGGCTGGAAGATGCGGATGATATTATTGCAGATCTGAAACAAGCATTGGACTGAATCGATCGAAAAAAGTAGCAATATGAACTTTGTAAAAGGATTTACTGATTTTGAAAATACGGAGCTTACTAACATAGAATTTATTGATGAAGCTACTTTTATTATTGCTGAAAGTAATGATTTATATCGTTTGGGGTTGCAGTGTATTATTCAGGACCAAGTTTATTCACCAATAGTATTGACAGTTACAACAAAATTTGAATTACACAGCGCATTATTATCAAATAGTGCCGCTGCTGTAATTGTTGATCTTAATAGTTTCCCGATTAATAGCATTGATGAAGTAACTGTTCTTTCTGCTTGTTTTCCTCAATCCAACTGGCTTTTTGTAGGTGACGCTCCTGATGAAACATTCTTGCTACCACTTACAGCTTCTTTTGGTCGGGCTAATTTTGTATTGAAGATAGATGATTATGATATAATTGCAACAGCTCTTCTGGCAACTGTAACAGGCAAAAAATACTATTGCAACAAAGCACTTCAAATCATTATTGACAGCCGTAACCGCAAAAAAGAAAATTTAGTCATGCAAAACTTACTTACTATTACCGAACTGGAACTGGTTCCTCTTTTTACACAAGGGAAAACGGCAAAAGAAATTGCAAAATCCCGTCATCTAAGCTACCATACGATTAATACCCATCGTAAAAACATTTTCCGAAAACTGAAACTAAATAATAGTAAGGAACTGATCAGATTTGCGCTAAAAAACGGATTGGTTGATCTGACCGAATACTATATATAGTTCATTATCTGCGGCAGTTCTTTTATTTTATCAATCTGTTTTATTAAAACCAAGATATTTACATATTATATTTTAGAGATACTTTTTTTAAAAGGATACGAATTAGTAAAGCCATTTTACCAGTATTTCACCAATCAGTTTTTATCTGGCAGTAAGTTAGACTACATTGATATACATGTAACCGAGTCGAAAACCCGAAATTGTTATAAATATGTCAAGATAATTTAGGATAAAACATATAATCTAATAAATCACCCGCCAATGCCAATAAATCACTCGTCAGTGCCAATAAATCATCCGTCAGTGTCAATAAATCACTCGCCAGTCTCAATAAATCACTCGCCAGTCTCAATAAATCATCCGTCAGTGCCAATAAATCACTAGTCAGTGCCAATAAATCACTAGTCAGTGCCAATAAATCACTCGCCAGTCTCAATAAATCATCCGTCAGTGCCAATAAATCACTAGTCAGT
>JAATGT010000307.1 GCA_015654525.1 Bacteroidales bacterium | reverse complement strand
TCTGTGTGCGAATCCTTATCAAAACAATATTGAATCACAAATGCCATGAATAGACCAATTGCAACGATGGGAAGGAGTTACTTGTTATTTTTTTTGATAGTATTTTTTGTTCAAGCGACTTTTGCTGAAGGTACAATGAAAGACAGTGTAAAACTGGATGATATAATTGTAACCGGCTCAAAAATTCAGATTTCCCGTAAACTGGTTCCCTTGTCGGTCTCTCAGATTTCCCGGCAGGACATTGAAAATAGCGGGCAGGTAAATATCTTGCCAATATTAAATACGTTTGCCCCTGGTATTTTTGTTACCGAACGGAATGTGCTTGGGTTTGGAGTCTCTACCGGAGGTTCAGGTTCCATTAGCATTCGTGGTGTGAGCGGTTCACCCAACACGGATGTATTGGTTTTAATTGATGGACATCCACAATATCAGGGTCTCTTCGGTCATCCGCTTTCCGATGCTTATGTGGCTTCCGATGTGGAAAAAGTGGAAATAATTCGTGGTCCGGCTTCTATTCTTTACGGATCAAATGCCATGGCCGGAGCAATCAATATTATTACAAAGAAACAAACGCAGGATGGACTAACAGTTGGTTTGGGTGCAACTTACGGTTCGTTTAATACGCAGAAATATTATGGTACCGTAGGCTATAAAAAAGATAAACTAAGCATTTTTGCTTCATTGAATCACGACCAGACCGATGGTATTCGTGCTAATACCGACTTTAATATCAACAATGGCTATACCAAAGTGGGGTATGAGTTGAATAAACATCTTAATCTGACCGCCGATTTCAGCATAGCAAAATACAAGGGCGATGATAACGGTTCGATTTATGATGCCCCGCAACCTTTTAATATTGATATCATGCGTTGAAAAACGTCTTTTTCGCTAGAAAATAAATACGATAAGCTGGAAGGTGCATTGAAATTCTACCATAATTTCGGAACTCACGATTTATCCGATGGTTTTCACTCAACCGACAGAAACAGTGGCTTGATGTTTTATCAAACGCTTAAACTGGCTTCTGGAAGTAATATTACCGTTGGTACTGATCTGAAACAATATGGAGGTAAGCTAAATCAAACAGCCGTGAAAGATTCATTGATTACGGTTAATGAATTGGCTGTATATGCTTATGCGCAGCAGACATTATTTGAAAAATTAAATCTGAGTGCCGGTTTGCGACTCGAAAATAATTCAAAATACGGAACCGAACTTATACCCTTTGGCGGTCTGACTTATAACCCGGGCTTGAATTCTACCTTTAAAGCTTCTGTTTCTAAAGGTTTTCGGAGTCCGACCATTATGGAAATGTACTTATACGCTCCCAATCCCGATTTAAAGCCGGAGCGTATGATGAACTATGAGGTCAATTGGTTGCAGAGCTTTCTCGATAATCATATTCAGTTGGATTTAACCGCTTATTTTATAAAGGGCGATAATCTGATTGAGGTTACGCCGGGTGTTCCGCCCGTCATGACCCGTAAAAACCTGGGTTCGTTTATAAACAAGGGAATCGAATTCTCAGCCGGATATATTGTCACCAAAAATCTGTATTTCAAAGCTAACTACAGTTATCTTGATTTGGATAAACCTGTTCTGGCTGCACCACGACAACAAATCAATGTCAGTGCAAATTACAGGTACAAAATATGGAGCCTGAATATTTCGGCACAACGAATCGAACATCTGTATGTTGCTATATCCTCGGATGCTCAAACTCAGACAAAGACGATCTCTTACGGGTTGCTTAATGCCCGCCTGTCGGTTAAGCCGTTGAATAAACTGGAGTTATTTGTTGCCGGTAATAATCTGTTGAATACGCAATACCAGATAAATTATGGTTATCCGATGCCCGGAATTTATTTTAATACAGGGTTTAATGTGAGGTTCTAGAATTTGGTGTTTTGATAGATTGTAGTTTTTCCGAACATTTTTATTGCAATTTGGTTGTATTGTTGGAAATTTATATTACTTTTGCTCCGTCTAAACAATAAGACAACAATCATGGTGAATCGATTTTTTACATATTTCTATTTTTACTTTTACTTTAGTAGGTGAGAGCAGGATATTGATATGTAAAAACAAACTATAAACAAATACATGAAGTCCTGCTCAATTATGAGCAGGACTTTTTTGTTAAACAATAATGAACAAAGATTTATGAAACGAGTAGCTATTCAGGGAGGGCAGGGTGCCTATCACGGTATTGCAGCAGAGAATTTTTTTGCAAGTGAAGAAGTAGAGATTATTCCCTGTGTTACTTTCCGTGATATTTTTTCGACCATAAAAAAGGATTCCAATGTTGTAGGCATAATGGCTATTGAAAACACGATTGCAGGAAGTCTGTTGCAAAACTACGAATTGCTTAAAGAGCACAAACTAGCCATTGCCGGTGAGTATAAGTTGCGTATTTCGCACTGTCTGGCTGCTTTACCTGGACAAACAATTCACGATATCAAAGAAGTTCAGTCGCACCCTATTGCTTTGATGCAATGTGGCCATTTTATAGAAACCTTGCCGGGTGTAAAGGTGGTTGAGCATGAAGATACTGCTCTTGCTGCGCGTGATATTGCAAAGAATAGTTTGATTGCAAGCGCTGCTATTTGCAGCGAGCGGGCGGCAGAAATCTACGGATTGAATATCTTGGCGAGGGGAATTGAAACGAATAAACACAATTTTACTCGCTTTCTTATTTTTGGTAATCCGTGGGCAGTAGAGGAAATTCAAAAGGATGAAATTATAAACAAGGCCTCTATTGTATTTACGCTGCCGCATGCCGAGGGTAGTTTGTCGAAGGTCTTATCCGTCTTTTCGTTTTATGGAATCAGTCTCACCAAAATACAGTCATTGCCGATTATAGGTCGCGAATGGGAGTATCAGTTTTATGTCGACTTTAAGTTTGACGATCTCGAACGCTATAAACAGTCTTTAGCAGCTATTAAACCATTGATAAATGAGTTGAAAAGTCTGGGAGAATATGCAGAAGGGATAACTCCGAGTATCTGAATCAGCCAGAGTAAAAGAATAAATTATAAAATAAGCACTATTAATTATTATGAAACCTATTATTCCTGCCGAACGATTGAGCTCAATCAGTGAGTACTATTTTTCAACAAAACTCAAAGAAGTTGCGGATATGAATGCCAGAGGCATGAATGTAATAAGTCTGGGCATCGGTAGCCCTGATCTTCCGCCTTCCAAAGAAACTGTTGAAGCGCTCTGCCAGTCAGCTTCCGAATCCAATGCTCACGGTTACCAACCCTATGTGGGAATTCCGGAACTGAGAGCTGCTTTTGCAAACTGGTATCAAAAATGGTTTAATGTAGAGCTGAATCCGGCCAATGAGATTCAACCGCTGATCGGTTCCAAAGAAGGTATTCTGCATATTTCGCTTGCATTCTTGAATCCGGGCGATGGTGTGCTGGTTCCCAATCCGGGTTACCCTACTTATTCATCCGTAAGCAAGCTGGTTCAGGCTAAAGTGTTGACTTACGATTTGGACGAAAACAATCACTGGCAACCGGATTTTGACGCTCTTGAACAAATGGATTTGAGCAACGTTAAGCTTATGTGGGTCAATTATCCCAATATGCCTACCGGT
>JAATGT010000319.1 GCA_015654525.1 Bacteroidales bacterium | reverse complement strand
TTTGGATGGATGCTATTCATTACAAAGTCCGAGAAGATAATGCTATAAAAACCAAAGCAGTATATTGTCTGATAGGTATAAATCGTGAAGGAATAAAAGATTTATTGGGCATGTATATTGGTGAAGCTGAGAGTGCTCGTTTTTGGCTATCTGTTCTTAATGATATACAACGTCGTGGCGTTCAGGATATATTGATAGCTAGTATTGATAACCTGAAAGGTTTTTCTCAAGCTATTGAAGCCGTTTTTCCACAAACTAAGGTACAGTTATGTATCGTTCATCAAATAAGAAACTCGTTAAGATATGTCACAATTAAAGATCGTAAAGCTGTAGCTGATTCATTAAGAGAAATTTATCAAGCCAATAATAAACAACAGGCAGAAAAAGCATTATCAAAGTTTGATCAAGAGTGGACAAAAAAATATCCATATATAATTAAATCCTGGCTAGAAAATTGGGATCGGTTGTCTCAAATGTTTGAATATCCAGATAGGATAAGGAAGATGATGTATACAACAAATATTATTGAAAGCTTTAATAGCCAACTGCGTAAGGTGACTAAATCGAAACGGGTTTTTACGAATGATCTAGCACTTATGAAATTACTTTATTTGGTACAACGTAAAATATTTGAAAACTCTGGACCAATATTGGGTTGGAAGCAAATTATGGCACAATTTATTATTATTTTTGAACTAAGATGGAGTATAAATTAATTATCCTTTTTGACACAGTTTATTGAATAGACCCAAAATCGGTAATATGCTCATCTACGTAAGCAGCAATAAGGGCTGTCTGCTGTTCCTCAATATCGAAATAAATCTCTTCCAATTCATCGAACACTTCAAAATCCACGTACAGTGCATTAAACTCTTCGTCCGTTGTTTCACGCTCCAGAGCCACTTTGTTGGGATCGTAAATTTCTTTGGCTTTGTAAATAAGCTTGGCCAATTCTGTCGCACCGAATTGTTTGATGGCTTTAGCAAACGGATTTCCGAATATATAACCACCATATCCATTCTGAATCAGTTGCACAAAGCCTCCATCGCGCATTTCGGTAGTAAAAAAATGCCAGGCAAGCAAAGTATGCTGACTTCCATTGAGCAACGACATATTGTCAGGGGTCAGTTTACCATCTACAGTCTGTAGATATGCATTGGTAAAGAGCAGTAGAAATTCATCCATTCCTTTTTCGGCAGCAGCGGCCAAATCACTATCTTTAAGCTGTATCATAAATATTACTATTGAATTATTCAAACATTAAAACGTCAATGGCTATTCTTTATTTTTCGTGATTGACAGCACAAAGTTAGGATTAAATATTGATTCTAGAAATCAGAAACAGCTGTATAAATGTATATCTTACTTTTTATCCAGCCCTACTTATCGCAATCCAGCCGGGTAATTTTCCTGAAGTATAAATATAGTTTCTTTTGTTGAGCTTCAACATCCGTATCAGAACCATCAATTGCACCGTCGCACTGCGCCCAAACTCCGGCCCAAGCTAAGGAATTTTCTTCCAACAACTTATTCCATCCCTTTTTCTTTGCATTAATGGCTACACTGCAAGCATAGTCGGTCAAATCATCATTGGAATGACTCAGCGAATCGATAATTGCCACATATTTATTCAGGCAAACCGTATCACCGGATTTTACATCGGTACCCACCCAAAACCCAGCAACTCTTTCCTTTTCTATTTTAGTAGGGTTTACCCGCAATTGCTCATTATTTTTATATAAAACGTAGGTAAGTGCACCACAAAAGAGATAATTCATTCTGCGAGCATGTGCCCACAGATGCGATACTTCCTGTTGCGTTTTCACTTGCAACATATTCCAAAGTTGTTCATTATCGCTAGAATACCGATCCGTAATGTTTGCATCAATTATTGGTGTAAATGAAACACGCCCTTCGAAATTAAGCGACTTGACCGAATAACTAAAAGCTCCCACTTCCTTTTCGGCCATACTTAAAAATTGCTTTACGGATACCTGAATTTGGCGACCTTTGGGAGATGTTGCATCAAAAGTTCGTTCTAAAAAACCTTCACGCATATTCAAAACCCGTCTAAAGTTTTCAACATCCCATGTTGCCAAGTCCAACATTTCATCGTTTAGCCTAACAATAATGCCGTTCCAATTCGGGACATCCAACTGTTTAACCAGAGAGTCATCAGACTCCTGATAACACACACCTGAAATATAAGAACCCGGCCCTGGCTGACGCGAATAATATTCTTCAAAACTTCCACGCTGACCAATGTGCCCGTTAGCAAGAGCAAATACACTCTCAGATTCAAGCTGATCATCCGGATTAAAACTCTCTTCAATAATACACCAGGGATCGGGTTGCCAATATTTATTCATATTCTAAGCTATAAAGTTAATAACTAATTTAAACCGAATTAAATTTATATTGCTGATTTTGAGTTTTGTTTATCATCGACCCACAAAATGCAGATAGCAGCAATCAATAAAAAACATCCGGACATTATCAATGCATAAATAGCCTGTGAGCCAAACAAACGCTTGACAATCATTCCGCCAAACAAGCCATTTACAATCTGCGGCATGGTTATAAATATATTAAAAATTCCCATGTAAATTCCCATCTTGCGAACGGGAAGGGCTGGAGCTAAAATAGCATAAGGCATCGAAAGAATACTTCCCCAAGCCATCCCGACTCCTATCATCGAAAAGATTAAAGTAGTTGGATTTGATACAAAATAAATCGACAACAGCCCAACCGAACCGGCGGTTAGTGATAAACAATGTGTCAGCTTACGACCAACAAAGTGAGCTACCGTTGGCAAAAACAAGGCATAAACCATGGCCACCGCATTATACACCCCAAAGATAATGCCCACCCAGTTTCCGGCATCCTGATAAAGCGGCGATTTTACGTCAGTCACTGCCAGTCCGTAAACATGCTGTGCCACTGCCGGGGTCGTAAATACCCACATGCCAAACAAGGCAATCCATGTAAAAAATTGTACTAATCCCAGTTGTTTCATGGTTTTAGGCATAGCCATAATATCCCTGAAAATATCTGAAAAGCGAATTATTTCTTTTTCCGCAGGCTCTGCATTCGGACTGAATGAGGCCATTTCTTCCGGGGAATATTCTTTTGTCGTAAAAACCGTCCAAAGTATTGTCGCAATCATGACTGCCGCCCCTATATAAAACGAAAACACCACATTATCAGGAATTCCACCATGGAGAGCCGCTTTTGAAATACCAAACCATTCGGCTAACACATAAGGCAACCATGAACCCATAACAGCACCTATCCCGATCAAAAATGTTTGGATGGAAAAACCCAACGTACTCTGATCAACCGGAAGCATATCAGCCACCAAAGCCCGGAAAGGCTCCATGGCCACATTGAAAGAAGCATCCATAATCATCAAAAAACCGGCACCGATAAACATAGCCGGCAAAACACTGGCAAAAACACCGGCATTAGGCATCAACACAAGTGCTATGGAAGCTAATATGGCACCTGCCAGAAAATAAGGTCGACGACGGCCAAAGCGAGTCCAGGTATGATCGGAGTAATGACCAATAATGGGCTGAATAATCATACCCGTTATAGGCGCCGCCAACCAAAACCACGAAAGTTGTTCTATATTAGCACCAAAAGTTTGAAGAATACGGCTCGCATTTGCATTTTGCAATGCATATCCGAATTGTATTCCCATAAAACCCATGCTCAACGACAAAATTTGGGAAAAAGAGAATTTAGGTTTAATACCTCGCCTTTGGATCTTTGAATTCATAATAAAAAAACTATTTAGTAGTCCCCCTGATTATTAGATTTGTTCTCACTATTTTATTCGTATACTGTCCGTGTGTTTTCCCATTTATTTTATCAAGCAATAAAGCAGCAGCATTTTTACCCATTTCGTAGCCATGTTGCTCTACTGTACTAAGCATTGGATCACAAGCCTTTGCCAATTCCCCATCCGAGAATCCAAATATGGCAACATCTTCCGGAATCCGTAGTTTTGCAGACTTCACGGCATACATGATGCCTGCCGCACAATGGTCGTTGATAGCAAAAAAACCATCAGGGCGGTTAGGTTGATCTAATATTTCAGGGGTAATAATAATGGCTTCTTCGCGTGTGTCGCATACATAAATTAAGGACTCATCCACAGGCAAAGCATATTTCCGAAGAGCATCCAGATAACCATTTTTACGATTCTTAGAAATTTCCAAATGTAATGGTGAGCTATAAAAGGCAATTCGTTTACACCCCGTTTGGATCAGATATTCCACTGCAGCAAATGCCCCGGAATAATCGTCTACCACTACCCGGTCAGTATTGATACCGATACAAATCCGATCAAAAAAAACGAGAGGGATGTCACTATCAATAATTTCCTGAAAATGATCGTAATTCGTAGTGTGTTTGGATAGGCTTGCCAGAACTCCGGAAACACGTGTGGCAATCAGTGCCTGAGTATTCCTAACTTCCGTTTCATAGTCTTCATTAGATTGGGAGATAATTACGTTGAACCCTTCCTGATTAGCAACTTGCTCAATACCGGAAAGAATAGACGAAAAGAAGTAATGAATTATTTCAGGAACAATGATGCCAATGGTATTATTTCGACTCATCCGAAGACTCAATGCCAGGCTATTAGGTTTGTAGTTGAAATCTTTCGCATACTTGTTTACACTGTCTTTAGTTGCTTGGCTAATATCAGGATGGTTCTTTAAAGCCCGCGAAACAGTTGAAGGAGATATATTGAGTTCCCTGGCAATATCTTTAATTGTGATTTGTGTTTTTTTCATACAATTATTTTTGCAGTCAAAATAGGATTACAGATCTAGGTATAAGTCTGATTATCTTAGCAATTACATAACTACAGGATCTGAATTATTATGCAAATAAAAATATCAGAATAAAAGATAATACAAAAGTAGAATAGATTATCCGAATAAAAAACTTTTTCTTAGAAAAATAAATATACCAGCCGCAAACGTTTGCGTTGAATTTTCGATTTATAATCAGAAAATAGAGATTGCAAATAATTAGTTATCCTCTATTTTTGCCATCATAAAAATGATCAATAACTGTTTCCTAATTTCAATAACGAACAATTAAAGCTTATAATCGTTAAACTTATGAATAAGTTATTCGTCTTTAAACAATAACAACAAGTTCAACCTTAAAAAAAATTAATGCATGAAGTACAATCACTTTAAGCTCAAATTACGCTCATTTGTAGCTGTATTAGCGTTGTTTGTTTTTGGCGTCGCTGCCAATGCACAACATACAACAGTTTCTGGAGTTGTGAAAGATGCTAAAACCGGAGAACCAATCCTCGGTGCAAGTATTCTTGAAAAAGGTACCAATAAAGGTATTATCTCTGATCTGGAGGGAGCATTTACCATCTCAACCTCCTCAAATGCGACTTTGGTAGTCAAATACATTGGCTATCGAACAGTCGAAGTTCCTGTTGCAGGAAAAACCAGTCTTACTATTTTATTAAATGAAGATGTTGTTGCTTTAGGTGAAGTAGTAGCAATTGGATATGGTTCCGTAAAGAAAAACGATGCCACAGGCTCTGTTGTTGCTATCAGTGCCGAAAAAATGCCGAAAGGGTTAGCAACGTCAATGACCGACATGATAGGAGGTAAAATTGCAGGTGTTAACGTCACTACATCTGGCGGTGCTCCTGGTGCCGGTGCCACAATCCGCATTCGTGGTGGTTCTTCTTTAAACGCAAGTAATGACCCCCTAATCATAATTGATAATGTACCACTTTCTTCTGAAACTATAAGTGGTGTTGCAAATCCCCTTTCATCAATAAATCCACAGGATATTGAAACATTCACTGTATTAAAGGATGCATCTGCAACTGCTATTTATGGTTCACGCGCCTCAAATGGAGTAATCATTATTACCACTAAAAAAGGGTCGTTGAAACAAAAATTCTCTGTTTCATATGATGGGAGCGCTTCGGTAAGTTCTATATCTAAACAAATAAATGTCTTGTCGGCGGATGAATATAAGACATTTGTCAAAAGCTATTATGGAACTACTTCTACCCAAGCTGCACTATTAGGGAACTCTTCAACTGATTGGCAAAAACAAATCTATCAAACGGCTATTGGACAAGATCATAACATTAGTGTATCAGGTGCTACAGGCATATTGCCATACCGTGTTTCCGTAGGTTATACCAATCAAGATGGCGTATTAAAAACCTCAAATTATTCACGAACAACTGCATCAATAAATTTAACTCCTTCATTATTCGAGGATCATTTAAAAATAAATGCGAATGCAAAAGGTGCTTATATAACTAATCGTTTTGCTGATACAGGTGCCATTGGTGCAGCATTGGAATATGACCCTACTCAATCAGTTAATTCTGCTAATTCAACTTATGGAAATGGTTACACAATGTGGCTCGGAAGCGATGGAAAACCTCTTTCATTAGGCACAGCAAATCCAGTATCAGTTTTAACCCAAAAGAAAGATGTTTCGACTGTTTATCAAAGTACTGGTGGAGTCCTCTTCGATTACAAGTTACACTGGTTACCAGATCTACATGCAAATTTGAATTTGTCGTATGATGTTTCAAAATCGAACGGATCTGTTACAATTGCAGCCAATTCACCAATCTCGTACGTATGGGGAAATGACAAGTCTGGGTCTGCACAATATTCTCCTTATTATCAATTTAAGAGTAACGCCTTGTTGGATTTTTATCTAAACTATAATAAGACGTTTGGTATTCATAAAATTGATGCTATGACCGGTTATTCTTGGCAACACTTTTACAAAACAAGCTGGTCTTCAAGCACCTTCGATACAAATCATCAGAATGATATTGCTCGAAAAGATTATCCTTCAGAATACTATCTTGTATCTTTCTACGGACGTTTAAATTATACATTGCTTGATAAATATTTGGCTACATTTACATTGCGTGATGATGGAACTTCACGCTTTGGTCCATCAAATCGTTGGGGACTCTTTCCATCAGCAGCTTTAGCATGGAAATTAAAAGAAGAGTCTTTCTTGCAAGATGTCAAGTGGCTAAGTGATTTAAAACTTCGCTTGGGTTATGGATTAACTGGTCAGCAAAGTGTAAGTGATAGTTATTATCCGTATATTTCAACTTATACCACAAGCACTGCAACCGATGCTATGTATCAATTTGGTGGTAATTATTATAATCTTTTACGTCCCGATGCATATAATTCGACATTAAAATGGGAAACAACCACGACCTATAATCTAGGAATTGATTTTGGGTTATTCAATAACCGGATTACAGGAAGCGTTGATGTTTACAAACGTATCACAAATGATTTGTTGAATTACGTTACCATTGCAGCAGGTACAAACTTTACAAACAAATTATTATCAAACATTGGTAGTCTTGAAAACAAGGGGATTGAGTTTAGCTTAAGCGGAAGAGCAATTGAAACAAAAGATTTCACATGGGATTTGAGTTACAATGTGAGTCATAATGAAAATAAAGTAACTAAATTAAATCGCGGAGGCAGTTCAACCGGTGTGACAGGTACAAGTATAAGTGGTGGTACAGGTAATACAATCTGTATCACTCAAGTGGGATACCCCATTAATTCTTATTATGTATACAAACAGGTTTATGATGCAAGTGGAAAACCGATAGAAGGTTCTTATGCTAATAATAATAGCTTATATATCAGTTCTCACTCGGCAGCACCTGATGTAACTATGGGGCTTTCGTCTCGTATGAATTATAAAAATTGGTTTTTGAATTTTGCTTTACGTGCCAGTATTGGAAACTATAATTACAACAATGTTCAATCGCGCTTAGAGTCTAAATCAAACACTTACGATTCTTCTGGATTTTTAAAGAATATAGTATCATCAGGTTTGACTACTAATTTCAGTACAGCACAATACTTATCTGATTATTACATTCAAAATGCTTCATTCGTGCGGATGGATAATATTTCATTGGGCTATACTTTCAATAATTTTTTGAATAATCATTTAAAAGCATCACTCTATGGAACGGTGCAAAACCCTTTTGTAATTACGAAATACAAAGGACTTGACCCTGAGGTTGACGGAGGAATTGATAACAATGTTTATCCACGTCCACAAATCTATATTCTTGGTTTAAGGTTTAACTTTTAATACTATCTACAATGAAAAAAATAAAATATCTAATTAAGAGCAGCATTGCAATAGTTACTACGTTACTACTAAGCTCATGCGTTAATGACTTAAATGTATCGCCACTTGATACATCGGTGACCACTTCTGATATAACACTTACGAATACCTCATTACCCTACACTGAGTATTTAGCTAAAATTTATGCAGGGTTTTCAACTGGTGGCATAAAAGGCGCCGAAGCAGATGTAGACATATCTGGATATGATGGTGGTAGTCAGGCGGGTTACTTGCGTCCTTACTGGAATTTACAAGAATTACCGACAGAAGAAGCCATGTGCTGTTGGGATGACGGAACAATTAAAAATTTTCATAATATGGTTTGGACACCATCCGATGTGTTTATCAATGGCTTCTATTCTCGATTGTATTATCAAATCACGATTGCAACAGCATTCTTACAAGAAACAACCGATGCTAAATTATCAGCACGAGGAGTATCCTCTTCTTTAAAAGATTCTATTGCAGTTTTTAGAGGAGAAGCCCGTTTCTTACGTGCTCTGGCTTATTCTAATGTGCTGGATTTATTTCGGAATGGTCCAATGGTAAATGATAACTCTAGTTTAGGAACTACCAATTTACCTCCATATGCTACGTCACAAGAAATTTTCGACTATATCGTAAGTGAACTTAATGATTGTCAAACCAGCATGCTCAATGCAACTGTCGGTTTTGGAAATACTTATGGACATGCTAATAAGGCTGCTGCTTGGTCTTTACTGGCGCGACTATATTTAAATGCCGATACTTATCTGGGAACTTCAGGCTCTACACAGTATTACACATCTTGTATTGATAATTGTAAGAAAGTTATTGCTGCCGGATATACACTAGAATCCACGTACCAAAATTTATTTTTGACAGACAACTACAATTCAAAAGAAATAATTTACGCAATTGTATACGACGGTGTAAAGCTAACAACTTGGGGAGGAATGATGTTCCTTGAGTGTGCTGCTGTAAACAGCGATTTACAAGCAATTACGAAAGTACATGGATCATGGGGTGGAAACAGAGCAACACAGGATTTTTTATCTAAATTCACATCCACAGACGATGAGCGTTACTCAATACTTTATACCGGATTTAATCACAAAAGCATTGATGATATTAGCAGTGGTGGATTTAAAGAAGGAGTTCAAGTTTTGAAATACAGAGAATATGATAGCAATGGAGTTGCGTCTACAACATCTTTTGCAAATACAGACTTTCCCGTGTTCCGCTTAGCTGATATTTACCTAATGTATGCAGAAGCAGTTCTTCGCGGAGGCACAAGTGGTGATATTACAACCGCTTTAAGTTACATAAATGCACTAAGAGATCGTGCCTATCCACTTGGGAATGGAGAAATCAGCTCTTCTGAGTTAACTCTTTCGTTTATTTTGGAAGAACGCGGTCGCGAACTTTTTTGGGAAGCTGTTCGTAGAACTGATTTAGTCCGTTTTGGTAAATTTACATCTAGTGATTATCTATGGCAATGGAAAGGTGGACTCAAAGGAGGTCAAGGTGTTGATAGCCATCTGAACGTTTATCCGCTACCTTCTACAGAACTAAGTGCGAATCCTAATTTAAAACAAAATACAGGATATTAATTTTATAAAAGCTGCTTGATAAGAAATTATCAGGCAGTTAAATAACAAATTAGAAATAATCATATGAAAAATATAAAAATATTTATTCCGCTCTTAGCTGGGCTTTTATTAGCAGCATGTGCCGACGACACCAAATTAATGGTTTCAGCAAATCCTACTGCACCTGTTCTAAGTACCCCCAGCATGACAACCACTGCCTATAAAGCAGACTCCACCGCTTATGTTTTGAGTTTGGATAGCACAGGAGTGGCTGAAACATTCATTGGTACCAAAGCAGATTATGGCGTAAGTACCACCGTTACTTATAGCTTACAGATCGATAAAACCGGAAATAATTTTGCGAATGCTCAAACAATTACCAGTTCAACTAAAGACTCGTTGCCCGTAACTGTTGCACAGTTATATAATTTAATAACTGATACTACCGGGCTAAATGCAACGATTGGCATCAAAACCAGTTTTGATGTACGTATAATGGCAACCATTGGTACTAATTCAGCGAATTCACATGCACTTTACTCAAACACCCAGATGATTAAAATCAATCCATTAGCATCACTTAAACCATACACATCGGTAACTCCTAACCTTTGGTATATTATCGGTTTGGGAGACGGAAACTGGACTTATTCAACTGCAGGTATAGGTGTTTCGATGTTCCCTTTGAGTGTTATAACATGAAATGCTTACAGTAGTGCTGGTGACGGTGCCTTTACTTATACAGGTTACTTTAAATCTGCTAATGGATTCAAAATCGTAAGTGGCAAAGCCAGTAATATGGGTACATGGACAGTGCAATGGGGTAGCTCAGATGGGGGGTTGACTCCTGTATTTGAAAGTTCAAGTTCCCAAAATTTCTTTGTTCCTAGTGATGGATATTATACTATTACCTTGAACTCTATTTCTAATACACTTTCAATAGTAGCAACAACTGCACCGACAAAATCGTACACACCAATGGCTCTGTCTGGTGATTTTAATAGTTGGAATTCGACAGCTAACCCAATGTCAGCATTTCTTGCTACAAATAATCATCAATGGTATGCTACGGTAACAATTTCTACGGCAGGCGGCATTAAATTTAATAATGATAATTGGGCTAATAGTTGGGGCAATACCACCTTCCCTACAGGTTTAGGTACTAATGGTGGTTCAAACATTCCTATTACCGCGGGAACTTATATAGCTCTTTTTAATGACATAGACGATTGTTACTATTTTATTAAACAATAATTCAAAAGAGTTCAGTCCTTAAGCGGGCAGAATTCTTTTGGGAAAATCATTACCATCCTAATTTTTCAATTTCACGGGTTTTAAATTAAAGCCCGTGAAATTGTTTTTCCAAATTGTTTAATAATCAATTATCTTCTCTTGATTATTACATGCAAATATAATGTTAAACATTCTATTTACATTTTCAATAAAATCCGCCATGATGATAAAAAAAAATCTATTTTTTGTTATTTTTATACTCTTAGCCAGTTATCTTTCGGCACAGGTTGTAACAACAACTCCTTCGATTGTAGTTCAACAAACAGGCTCTGCTGTTACGATAACTTTTGATGATTCGTATATTACTGCCCTCAATGGTAATGCTGGTCCTTTATATGTACACACTGGAGTTATAACAACTGCCAGTACAAGTAACTCTGACTGGAAAAGTACCATCACTCCATGGCCTAATGGAACTAATAGTGCTTTGGCAAACATTACAGCTAATACACTAACACAAAGTGGAACTACTACAAAATGGACTCTGACAATTCCCGATATCAATACTTATTATAGTTTAACAGCAGGTACAATTGTCACTCAATTAGCGTTTGTTGTGAGAACTGCCGATGGCTCACTTCAAAGTAGTAATCTTTATGTGCCCGTATATCAACCAGGATTAAATGTAAAATTAGCGACTCCCACCACAAATACCTTGGTTCCTCTTAGTACAGCTACCACCATTACTGGCAATGCATCAAATGGCTCTCAATCATGCAATATAAATCTCTATATTGGAAGTACAAATACATCCAATATTACCGGCACTACTCCGGTTAAATCAGGTACAGGCGTCAACACACTTACTGCTAGTTATACTTTCAATACCGCTGACAATTATTATATCATTGAACAAGCCACATCAAATGGATTAACAAAAAATGATACAGCTTATATCTGTGTTGCCAAGTCACAAGTATCGTCAGCTCGTCCTACCGGCCTTAAAGAAGGCGTGACAATTAATTCAGATGGGTCTGTCACATTTTGCCTTTCATTAGTTAGAGGAGCACCGGTAGCAACTTCTACCGAAGTATTTATATTAGGCGATTTCAATAATTTCAAACTAGATAATAAATACATGATGAACCTTCAGCTCGAAAATACAACTTACAGTTATAATACAAATTTTTATTGGTTAACTGTAAGCGGGCTAGATCCGACAAAAGAATATGCTTATCAATATTACGTAGATGGTTTAACGGCTACCAGCGCTGTTAGAGTCGGCGATCCTTATTGTGAGAAAATTCTCGACCCGAATAATGATCAATACATTAATCAAACTTACTCAATTTATCCAAATTTAAGAACATATCCTTCAACTCAAGCAAGCGGTGTTCTCTCTTGTTTTCAAATTAGTCCAACAAAATATCAATGGCAGACTACAAGTTTTACTGCGCCTGCACAAAATAAACTAATGATTTATGAAATGCTATTACGCGATTTCACAACAGAAGGGTCAGTAAATACAGCTATATCAAAACTTGATTATATAAAATCATTAGGAGTTAATGCTATTGAGTTAATGCCTATTATGGAATTTGACGGAAATAATAGTTGGGGTTATAATCCTAATTTTTATTTTGCTACTGATAAAGCTTATGGAACCAAATTAGATTATCAGCAATTTGTAGATGAATGCCACAAAAGGGGGATGGCAGTCATTCTTGATATTGTTTTTAATCATACTTGGGGATTAAGTCCCTACTGTATGATATATTGGGATTCAACTAACAACAGACCGCTTTCAACAAATCCGTACTATAATGCTGTGGCTCCTCACCCTTACAGTGTTGGGAATGATTTAAATCATAGTCGCTCTTTTGTTCGAACCTGGTTAAAGCGTGCGTTACAATTCTGGCTTACTGAATATAAAGTGGATGGATTTCGGTTTGATTTAAGTAAAGGATTTACTCAAACTCAAAGCACAACCACTACTGTTTCAAATTATGATGCATCGCGTGTCAGCTACATAAAAGAATACTCTGACGCTATTAAAGCGGTCAATCCAACTGGTTATGCAATTTTAGAACATTTCTGCAACACTGACGAAGAAGATACTTTAGCAGCATATCATGGAACCATGCTATGGAGAAATATGGCTACTTCGTACCAACAGGCGGCTATGGGATATGCAAGTAATAGTGATTTCACGGGTCTGGTTGGAACTAACCGTGTTAGCTATGCAGAAAGCCATGATGAAGAACGTATGGCCTATAAAACACTCACTTATGGGCAGGCAGCTCTATTAGACACAGCAACTGCGATGAAACAATTATCAGTAATTTCGCCTTTTATATTTTTAAACCCCGGACCTAGAATGATGTGGGAATTTGGAGAAATGGGATATAATTATCCGACAAAAAGTTCAGATGGATCAAATAATACTTCTCCAAACCCTGCTCGTTGGGATTATTTAAATAATTCAAGTCGATTGGGCCTGCATGATACCTATTCAAAAGTAATGAATTTCAGAAACCAATATAGTGATTTGTTTTCAAATCCGACCAGTTGGAACTGGCAGGTTACAACATCAGATTGGAATAGTGGTAGACGTATATTTTTGACTAACGAATCAATAACTGCAATTATATTAGGCAACTTTACCGGAACAGAAACAATAACTGCCACCCCAAATTTTCCCAAAACCGGAATCTGGTACAACCTACTGACCGGAGAACAACTCAACGTCACCAATACGGCCATGACTATCAGTATGTTGGCAGGTAGCTTGTTGATATACACCGATCGGTCAACCAATGTAAGTACCGGAATCAACGACACCCCCACGGTGGGCTCCACAACTGTTCTTCCAACAGAAACAACAGACAAGGTGTATATCACCACTCCGGGAACTGTGACAGAAACATCTGTTTACAACATGTTGGGTTCCAAACTAAAAACGATAGCAAACAGTACCGAGATCAGTTTGCAAAATTTTGGTCCCGGCATCTATGTTTTGGAAGTCAATACATCGGAAGGCAAAAGTATTCATCGGATTATAAAGCAATAAACTCTTGTTATATCAAACTTTACAAAAAAAGGACCGACTCTTTACAGAACCGGTCCTTTTTATTTCATTGAGAATACTATTTCTTTCGGAGTTGTTCCAATGCAGTTTTCACGGTCTTATCATCCTTATAAAGTAACGGATAGAAACCCTGATCACCAATACTGCTTCTGGAAATATAGGCTTTCAACTGCATCAACAAAAATCGTTTCGATATGTTTATTTGCTTTGGATTTGCAACCACCCCTTTGGTTGTAGCAAAGTGGACAAACTCTGGCAATAGATTCTGAGCATCGAGGTATTTATTCATCTGTTGCCAGCTTTTATTAGCTTTCAGTTTATCACGATTTTTGTCGACATACTGAAATGCGAACTGATACAAATAGCCATAATTGACTACTTTGTTCAGATAAGGAGTATATTCCGATGTGTCACGCGCCACAAATATATCGGGCATAATTCCACCGCCACCATATACAGTCCTACCGCCAAAGGTTTTATATTTAGCTTTGTGGGATGTATGTATACTGTCTTTACTATCAATTTCGCCATGCATATACCGTTTTACGATATCCATTTCGTAGTCCTCAGCTTTGCCTTTTACATAAGGTTTTTGTATGCTTCGACCCGAAGGCGTATAATAGCGTGCCACGGTAAGACGAATAGCCGACCCATCAGATAAATTCATCTGCTGTTGAACCAGTCCTTTACCAAACGAACGACGACCGATGATAAGTCCTCTGTCATTATCCTGAACAGCCCCCGAGAAGATCTCGCTGGCTGATGCAGAAAATTCGTCAATTAAAACCACAATAGGCATCTTGATGCAGCTCCCTTTCCCATCCGAACGGGCTTCGGAACGGGGATAAGCTTTTCCTTTAGAATATACAATCATGCGCCCTTCCGGTAGAAACTCATTCACCATATTGATAGCCTGATCCATAAATCCACCACTATTTTCGCGTAGATCGATAACAAACTTCTTCGCTCCCTGATTCTTCAGTTTGGCAATTGCATCCAGAAACTCGGAATAGGTGGTGGCAGCAAATTTACTTACCTTGATAAACCCAACCTGTGGCTCTATCATATAAGCAATATCAACCGAGTTAACCGGAATATCACCACGCGTAATGGAATAATGTAAGATTTCACGTGTTCCGTGGCGACGAATACCAAGTTTTACTTTAGTTCCTTTTTTGCCACGTAATTTTTTCATCACCTTCTCGTTGGTAATCTTCTTACCCACAAAAGAAGAATCGTTTACCTGTACAATCCGGTCGCCGGCCAGTAGACCAACTTTTTCCGAAGGTCCGCCATTCACAATAGCCACGATGGATATTGTATCATTTTGTATATTAAACTGAACTCCAATACCGCTAAAACTACCTTCCAACTCGCTGTTAACGTCAGCCAGGTCGGAAGCCGGAATATATACCGAATGCGGATCGAGCTTCGAAGCCAGATCCGTCATCATCCCTTCCGTCAGGTCTTTCATATTCATCGTATCTACATACTGCGAATTGATAATAGAAAGCAATTCATCAATTTTACTATGCGACGACATCATTCTGGATAATCCTCCGTTTGCCCTCCTCGAAAGTAAGTTTCCAAGAAACAAACCACTCAGAATGGAAAGAAATATAATCAGAACCAGAAATAAATTCTTTTTATTCATAAAACTATTTTTCAAATACTATTTAAAAAAGGTACTAAGTAAATAATCAATAATAATTAATGATATGTTTTTTATAGATTACCAAGGTAAACATCTTGCAACCCATCTTGTAACTCGTAACTATAAACTTATAACTATTTTTCTATTCTTTATCCAGAAAAACGAGCTCAATTCCTGCACGTTCCAGCAATTCCACGCCGTCCATAATGCGGTACTTTTCACCATACACCACCCGTTTTATTCCGGATTGGATAATGAGTTTGGCACACTCTATACAAGGCGAAGCAGTTACATATAGCGTAGCATTATCGCTACTATTATGCGAACGAGCTATTTTACTGATTGCATTGGCTTCGGCATGAAGCACGTAAGGTTTCGACACGTTATTCTCATCCTCACATACATTTTCGAACCCCGAGGGAGTTCCGTTGTACCCATCGGAAATAATCATCTGATTTTTCACCAGCAACGCTCCCACCTTACGGCGTTCGCAGTACGAGTTTTCGGCCCAGATACGAGCCATGCGCATATATCGGTTATCTAATAATTCTTGTTTTTCAGCCATATTTTTTACTCACTTCGTTCGTGTTATTTGCTTCGCGATAGTTGCCTACGGCGATATTGATTCACTTCGTTCGTGATAGTTGCTTCGCAATATTAATTGATAAGCTCACTTCGTTCGCGATATTAATTGTTATTAGCCTTCGGCGATATTTGCTTCGCGTAATTACTTGTAACTCGTAACTTGTAACTATCTCCTACTTTTTCAACAATTCTTCCGCAAATTCAATCAGGTTTACACCCGAAAAGTTACCGGAGGTCATCAGCAACAAAGCTGAGTTATCGTAATTAAGCTCGCGGAGCTTAGCCTGTAAAGCTTCCGAATCGGTAAACACAGTCAGATTTGTTCCGCCAAAAGCTTGCTGAACCTGTTCGGGTTTAATTTCTTTTAATCGTTTATGTTGAATCACTTCCGGATTATAATACACAAAAGCTACATCAGCTTCAGTCATACATCCTGCATACTGAGGCAAAAAATCCTCTGTCAGACTGCTGAATGTATGTAATTCCATACAAGCCACCAGTTTCCGATCCGGATATTGGTGTTTTACGGCTTTCACCGTAGCTTTGAGTTTCGATGGCGAATGGGCAAAATCTTTAAACGCTACCGACGACGAAGTTTCCACTATCTTTTGCAAGCGGTTGGAAGCTCCCGGAAATTCCGAAATAACAGAATAAAACTGTTCATCGGTCACCCCTATCTGCCTACAGGCAAGGCGGGCCGCGTCCATATTCTGAAGATTATGTTCTCCAAAAACTTTCAGCGGAATTTTTCCATATTTAGTGATCAGACTGGTAACACCATCATTCACTTCGTATTTTGGTGTATTATATGGAAAAGGAACAATGTCGCGACGCAAATGTTCAGCTATCTCATTCAGGTTTTTATCACCATCGAAATAGATCAGTCGCCCCTGCACTTCCATCAGGTCTACAAATTTGCTAAATTGTTCCACATAATTCTCGAAAGTAGGAAACACATTGATATGATCCCAGGCAATACCTGTAAGTACGGCAATATGCGGTTTGTAGAGGTGAAACTTAGGACGACGATCGATGGGTGAAGTCAGGTATTCGTCACCTTCGAACACTGCAATGCGCGATTCATACGAAAGCTTCACCATATTATCAAAACCTTCAATCTGAGCACCAACCATATAATCGGCATCAATATTGAGTTGCTTCAACACAAACAATATCATGGCTGTAGTAGTGGTTTTACCATGACTTCCTCCTACTACAATACGCGTTTTGCTACGGGTTTGCTGGTAAAGATATTCGGGGAATGAATAAATTTTCAGTCCCAGTTGCTTGGCTCTGATTAATTCTGGATTGTCTTCGGTGGCGTGCATACCCAGAATAACAGCTTGCAAGCCTTTGTGAATCCGTTCGGGAAACCAGCCCAACTCATCAGGGAGTAAACCATGTTCTTTCAGCCGACTACGTGAAGGTTCGAAAATTTCATCATCCGAGCCTGTGACTTCAAAATTGTTTTTTTTACTGATTGCGATGGCTAAATTGTGCATAGCAGCTCCGCCGATGGCGATAAAATGAACTCGTTGCATAGGATTGTATGATGAATGTTTTTACTTATTTTTGTCGGGAGTTTTATTGAATCGCAAATGTACTAAAAAGTTCGCCAAATTCATAAAATTTTAATGCTCATTAATCTACTTAGTCTACTTATTCAACCTATTAACAAAAGAATTCCCAATGATATTACACTCAATAGAAGCCGGCACGTTGCTCGTCGACGGAGGTGCTGCCTTTGGCGTGGTACCCAAAAAAGTATGGAAAAAACGTTACACATGCAACGACGATAATTATTGCTTATTCACTATGCGGTGCTTGCTTATAGATACCGGCGACCGACGCATACTCATCGACAACGGAGCCGGTGATAAGCAACTGAAATACCTCAAACATTACGGATTCCACGATGTAATAAACTTCGAATCCGAGCTAAACAAGCTGGGATACAGCTGTGCCGACATTACCGATATGGTGTTTACGCACCTGCACTTCGACCATTGCGGAGGGTCGACTAAATACAACGCCAACGGATCAAAAGCCGAACTGGTTTTTCCCAACGCCACATACTGGGTGGGCGAAGCGCAATGGAATAACTTTTTGGAACCCAACGTGCGCGAAAACGACTCCTACTTTCCCGAAAACATGCTACCCGTGTTCGAAGCCGGAAAGTTGAAACTCGTTACCGAAAATCTGTTTATCTCCCCCGAAGTGGAAGTGCGCCTCTTCAACGGGCACACCGTGGGGCAACTCGTACCCTATATCCACCGCACCGATGTGACTTTTGTGTATGTAGGCGATGTTATTCCGGTGGCTGCCAACGTACCATTGGCCTGGGTATCGTCCTACGACGTTCAGCCGCTCTGTTCTATGGAAGAAAAAAAGATCCTACTCGACGAGGCTGCTGCCAAACATCAGATCCTCCTCTTTGAGCACGACGCCTACACCGAGTGCTGTACCGTAGCCACCCAATACAACAAGCACAAAGTAGAAAAAACATTTAGCTTCGACAGTGTATGTGATGCTACTGATAGCCTGTGACCTATTTCATAGTTTATTTTTTCGCTATCACACCAAAAGCAAAGAGAGGATGATCCCCAAAGAATCATCCTCTCTTTATTGCATCATCTCTCTTATTTCAGGCTTACCAAATGACTCTGCATATCCTGCGACAAATCATTTATATCCATAATTTTCAGTGTTTGTCCTTTATTGGCTGTTGTGTTTGTCGGCGTTAAAGGTTCGTCAATATAGTTCACGTCCAACCGGTACATAGCACCTGTTGCCGGGTCAACAATCAACAAACCGATTAATCCACCAAAAATAATATTACCAAAGTACCACCCGTTCAACGAACATCTTACCGGGATTGTTTTTTCGGCATAACCGGGCATTGAGAGTTTAATCATATACGATTCGTTAGCAAAAAAGCCCGCTCCCGATTTCAGCAACAATGTAGCAGGAGTCTGTCCGGTGAATACCGAAATTCCTCGTCGGTTTATAATCTGCACTTGTGCTCCGGCAGGGGTTGTCTTTACAGTTAAAGGCCATTTGCTTGAACTCACAATGGAAGCACAGCTGGTGAAAGTGATAACGATAGCAATAAATGCAATTGTTTTAGTAAAAATTTTCATGTTGTAAAATTGATTATTATGTCCTACTCTATAAGCTTTTCGGTTCCGCTATTCTGTTTATAAATATATTATCCAATCACTTTTCGATCACTATAACTACGGGGGAGCATCATATCCTAGCATTCTTTTCTATGGTTATACATCTCCTACGGAGAAATGCTCCTAAATTCCTTTTTCCTACAGGGAAATAAACATCCATAGAAACATCTATACAACTATTTTTCCCGTAGGGAATATATATCCATAGAAACATCTACGCAACCCACCTATTTTCCCATAGGGAATTTACAATCAATTAATATTATAAACTGTGCCGACATACAACCGGCAGATATAAATCCCCTAACGGGGAATCATCATATCCAGCATCTATTTCTATGGTTAGACTTCTCCTAAGGAGAAATTCCCTTAAATTTTATTTTCCCTTATGGAATCAACATCCATAGAAACACCTTACAATACAACCTTTTCCCGTAGGGAATATATATCCATAGAAACATCTACGCAACGCACCTATTCCCCGTTAGGGGATTTATAACCAAACGACTAGAAATCTATTCTATCGGTTTATATATGTATCTTTCGTCAAATTCGATTTCAAACAACTTCAACAATTCTACATATTCTTCAATAAATGTCCGTTTCTTGTGATGTTCTTCTTGTTTTTCAATATAACCGGCAATATCTGGTATCTGAGACTTTCCGTAACTAAATACTCCAAAACCTTCTTGCCACGAAAACTTGCCCGCAACAAATCGATTTTCATTTATCCATAGCGATGAACTTTGCTTCACATCATGCATTAAATCCGAAGGTGCGTGTTTTGGACTCATACTTACAAGCGCATGTACATGATCTGGCATACCATTGATAATATACGCTTTGTGACCTTTATTCGATATAACCCCACTCATGTATTTATATAAATCAGCTTGCCATTTGGGGCTAATTAAAGGCATTCGGTTTTGAACTGCAAAAACGAAATGTAGATAAATTTGTGAATATGTATTTGCCATGGAGATTTCGTTTATCCCTGATAGGAAATTTATAATTTGTTTTTTATGAATTATTCATTCCCTAACGGGGAATCATTACATCCTAGCATTCTTTTCTATGGTTATACATCTCCTATGGAGAAATGCTCCTAAATTCCTTTTTTCCCATAGGGAATCAATATTCATAGAAACATCTATACAATCATTTTCCCGTAGGGAATATATATCAATAAAACACTTCGTAAGACAACCATTTCCCCGTAGGGGATTTATACAATTAATTGTGCTATTTTACAATCATCATCCTTGAATATAAATCCCCTAACGGGGAATTATCACATCCTACATTCTTTTCTATGGTTTTATATCTCCTACGGAGAAATGTCTACTCTCCAAAAATATCTTTCAACACTCTATCCTGATCTTTTTCGCTTTCTTCAGAAGAATTACCCCATTTAGCAATAATCTTTCCCGTTTTATCAATCAGTATATATCTGGGAATTCCATTAGTTGGATATTTACTCTGAATATCTTCATCGAATGAATAACCTTGCGAAGCCTTCTCAATACTCTGAACAATTGAAACCTGCGGCCAGGCACTTATCTGATGTTTATCAACAGCAGCAAGCCAATCTGCTTTTGACCAGTCGCACGACACCCCGATAAGTTCTAGTCCTTTATTGTGATATTTATTATACAGCTCATTCATATGAGGCAACCCTTTCACACAATACACACACCAACTTGCCCAAAAATCAAGCAATACATAATTTGTTCCTCGATAGCCCGAAAGTTTTACCAGTTTCCCATTCATATCGGGCGTATTAAAGTCTGGTGCCATCTTTCCTACTACTACATTTTCCTTCATCTTTATCTCAAAATTTAGGAATCTACTCCCACTGCTATTTCGTATCATTTCAGGCATCCGGTCGAAAAGTATTCTGGCTGAATCTACACTGATATAGGATCTGTATAAACAAGTCGAAAAAATATTCGAAACTATCGGATAATATGAATTCAGATTCATCTGGATAAAAGCAACCAGCAATTTTCCAATCAAAGCTGAAACTGAGTCATATCGCAACTTAAGCAAGTTCTTTTCATCCGAAAGTTTTTTATAAGCCGGATCAGTTTCGGATATTGAATCCAATTTCTTATACTTCTTTTGAATTTGATCATCAAACTCACTCTGCAATTTTGTCAAAGTCCGGGTACTCCTAGTTAATCGTTCTCCATCATCGTGCGTTTTAGAACCTTTCAGCCTGAATTGCTCGGGATGATTTTGAGGAATATACAATTCCATATCTGTCGGTTCAAGATATAATATAACCTTCACCTTCCCTATTTCCAATTGAGCCTCTACGGGTTCCCGCAAATCCTCCTTAAACAGAAAATGACCCTGCCTGATTTCTGAAGTATACCTAAATGCTTTCAACTGATTACCTATCGATGTCCGATAAGACAACACAGCACTATCTCCAACAGCACCATCCACCTTACCCTTTAGCGTAAACTGATCAGCAGCAACAACGGCATTTGCAATAAGTAATGCCAATACCACAAAAGAAATGAATTTTTTCATACTATTCTATTTGAATTAAAGTTATAATTTTTCCTATTCTGTAATATATAGCTAAGTAGTAGAAATTAAATAATATCGCATTTTCATAGAAGCATTATACAATTACGGTTGTAATTTCAAGTCCCCTTTAGGAGAATCGAAGATCAGCGAAGCTAATTAGGGGCAGATTTCAAATGTATTTTCCGTCCCAAACCCCTGAAGGAGGATGTAAAATACCATCGTCTTTGAAAATAAAAATGGAACATTATATACGCTTACTTATATCCTCAAAATAAAAATCGGAACGTAAACGCTTACGTCCCGATTTTACCCGCAATCTACTAGCCGTGGGTAGATCCGTTTATTATTCGTTTGTTTTTTTTGCTTCAGGTCTTTTCAGCGAGATGGCTACGGAGTTAAGCTCATTGGCCACTATCACCACATCGCGTACGTCGGTTTGGTAACCCATTTTGGTAGTTGTCACCACGTAGTTGCCTTCATCCATTGATTTCACGTTGAATCTGCCCGCTTCTGCCGAAGTTTTCTCCAACATCAGCACTCCGTCGAGCCGGAAACTCACCACAGCACCTACCACCGGTACATTAGTTGCAGCGTCGGTTACCAGTGCTTTCACCGTAAGCGAACCCGAGCGATTCACCACCTTGCGTGTATCGTAATATTCTTTGTAAATCTTAGGATGTGAGTCTTTTAGCATATCCACCAGTAGGTCGGTTTTTCCCAATGTAAACTGATTTTCCTGTATCAGATCTCCCATTTCGCTGGAAGTCTGTGTTTTTTCGATCTGTCCCTCTTTAGGTGTATCTATCACAGTGCCAAATGCCTCAATAGCAGTTTTTACTTCGGTAAGCAGTTCGGGTGTTACCTCATATTCGGCAGCTGCCAGCTGATTGGTTACACCGGCATGATAAATCACCCAACAAGCACTCAGAAAACTGTTATCTGTTAAGTGCGACAGATCCGTATCGGTATAAGAAATTTGTTTTACCAGCACATCATTATTCGTAAAAGTGGCAAATGCCAGTAGTCGTCGTTGCAAATTCATCACCTTTTTAAAGGCATTTCCTCTTAAAGTCTCTTTTTGTTTGGTTAACCCACTCGTGTCTTTCTCCTGCTCTTCGTTCAGGAGGTTGATTTGGGAAATTGTAGTACCTAGTAAATTATACAAGGTCAGGAATTGGGGTAGTGTGCTTAATAACTCCAGATTTCTTGTGAAAAAATTATAAACACGTCTTTGCATAGCATAAATGCCGTTTTGTTTTTTGTTCATACTTTTTAGATTTTAAATTTATACTGATGTTAATACGCAACAAAGTTATGAATAATTACGATAAATCTTTATACTTTTACAATATTTAGATATTGATAAAATTTGTTTACAGTTAAGCTAATGAACATAATAAAGCGTAAACTGATAATTCATTAATCAGTAAGGTCCAAGGGCTTTAGTTGCATTAGCGTTAATATTCCTGCTAAATATATTTTAAATATCCTTTTTCTACTATTTACCTTACAGTCCATTCCTTTTATCAATTCCGCAACTAAAAAAGTGTTCGCTCTCATCCGGCTCTTCCTACTGATTTCCGCCAATTTCTTTTCGTCAGTTCAATTCTTCTTCGGATAGTGCCAACCCTATTTCTTCAGCAGCTAATTCAGTTTCTTACCTATCCATTCCTATTTCTTTTACGTTCACTTCGATTTCTTGTGTATCTAACCTGATTTCTTCACTGCCCAATCCTTTCCATTAACAGTCCAACCCTTTCTCTTAACTGTCCGATGCAATTTCTTGTAAGTCCTATTCTATTTCTTTCATATCCGGTCCTATTTCTTTCGTGCCTCCTTCTATTTCTTTCATGTCCAACCCTATTTCTTACATGTCTGACCCTATTTCTTTACTATCCGACCCTTTTCATTAACAGTCCAATGCTTTCTCTTAACTGTCTGATGCGATTTCTTGCCTGTCCGATCGTTTTCCTTAACAGTCTTCGGCTATTTCTTTGTTGTCCTACCTCATAATTAATGATTCCTACCCAATTTCTTCGTGTTCCTACCCTTTTTCTAACATATCCGATGCAATCCCTTAACTATCCAACCCTTTTCCTTAACAGTCCGATTCAATACCTTTAACGACTGTTTGCATATCCTCCCTATCCGTTCCTATTCTTCATAAATTTATGTTAATAATTTTCATATAGCTGCGATTGCATTTCTTAAAATAGCCGACCACATTACAATTGAATGCATATAATCTTGCATCGATATTTTCTGAGGTGATGGTATTCAACATCCCCTTTAGCGGCTTGGGGCAAAAAACAGAGTTGAAAACCACCCCTAATTAGCTTCGCTGATCTTCGATCCCCCTAAAGGAGACTTAAAATTACAACCATATCGTATAATGCTTCTCTGAAAAATATGACATTATTTAATTTCTATCACTTTATCGCCCTCACCTTATTTAAAACAAAAAGAGGAATATACCTTTAGGCATACTCCTCCATCTATATCATTCTTTACACTTTCCGGTTTATACCGCAAAATAAGCTTCCAGCTCCTTCAGCGTATCCTCGTTGGTTTGCAGATCGCGCACCACTTTCCCTTTTTCGAGCACCACAGTGCGTTTACACACCTCAGTCACATGGTTCAAATCATGACTCGAAATAAGCATGGTCATATTCAATCGCGTTTGCAAATCAATCAAAAAACGCTTTAACCGTATTTGCGACGAAGGATCGAGTGCCGTAAACGGTTCGTCCAGAATCAGAATCTTCGGATCGCCTATCAGAGCAGCCGCAATACCAATCTTTTTCTGGTTACCTTTAGAATAATCGCGGATCAGTTTTTTCGTTCCCAGAATTTCATCGTTGAAAAAGTCCTTCATCCCATCCAAAAACAGGGCAATATCGCCTTCGGACTTGTGATGTAACTTTCCTACAAAGCTGAAATATTCTTCGGTAGTCAGGAAATCAATCAGAAAGCCCTCGTCCAGAAACGAACCGGTAATGGTTTTCCAGGCATCGTTACGCATTACCTTCTCTCCTTCTATTTTCACTTCGCCCTTTGTAGGTTCAATCAAGTCCAGAATCAGTCGAAAAAAAGTAGTTTTTCCCGCCCCGTTATTGCCCACCAAACCAAAGCTTTCGCCCGGAGCAATTGTCAAACCCGGAATATCCAACACGGTCACCCCGTTATAAGCCTTTTGTAAATCTGTTACTTGTATCATTGTTATTTTTGTTTTTCGGTCCCCTAAATCCTCCAAGGGGGACTTATGAGATCAGTATTTTATATAATTATAATTCTTAAAGTCCCCCATGGAGGATTTAGGGGGATAATTATTCCGTCTCTCTGAATCCTTCGGCCAATTTATATTTCCGGCGGTTAAACTGATTTACACAAACAGTTATCAGGGGCTTGCGAAGCAATATCCCCAACAATCCCAATCCGGTAAGTGTCCACAGCGCTGCCGCCAGCGATACAAAAGTTGATAACACCCACAATACCCATGGGTATAAACATAATGGGCAGCACTATTAAAAAACTTTTGTAGGTAGTTCCCTGATAGTTCATTGCCGAACTCTTGGAGAGGTCTATTCGCCTGTTGTTATAAGTTGCCAGATACATCAGCACGTAAATATTGACCCCGATATTAAAGATAAATGCTGCCAGATGCATATACACGATTCTCATTCCAAAGAAAAAATAGGGCGTAGTCACCACAAAACACAACACATTGAATGCAATCATCAGGTAATAATTGGCATTTAAATAGGTACGGATGGGAATATTTTTGGTCATAAGACTATCGAAATGCGAACTATCCCAGCTTATCAGCCATTGTCCGAACATCAACATAAGCAAACCTGTCATAAACATAGCTATAAAAAACAGAAAACTATTGATGTCTGCAAAGTCTTTTCGGGTATAAAACATTAACCCGTAAAGCATAAAAAAGCTGGACATATACAAGATGCTTTTCGTACGTTTGTGCCTTAGAATCAGCTTGAGTTCCATGCTTATCAGCTCGCCTATAATTCCAAAACGGTTAAGGAATGACAAATCGGCTGTAGTTGTTTTATTTCCTTCTATTTTGCGGTTAAATCGTTCAGCATAATAGTTCTGAGCAAAAAACCACCTATTCAGCAAGTAAGCAGCACCTGCCAATAACGCCGACAACACAAGCCCGTACCACTTCAGCACAATAAATCCGTAAAGCGCCCTCGACAATCCGAAAAGCGAGAACAGCTTGAAATATTCCAACGCCACTATACCGCCAATAATTGCCAGTATAACTACGAACGACAACACTCCCGAGCCAAACTGACGCTTCAAAAAAGCGGCTGTAAGTGAGTTAAACCACACCAGCAACACAAAACTCAACACAAACCGCAATGCTACCAATGCGCTGTAATAGCCCACCACCGATTTCACAGCAAACGGCACAACCACCAGCAACAAAAGATAGTTGGCCGGACTGCTAAGCGGCTTCAGAATCAAAAAATTAATCAACGACGACCGCTTGATAGGCAACACCTGATAGGGTGACAAGTTAAGCGTATTCAATTGCTGCATAAAAAAGCGTAAAGCCAGTCCTCCCAGCATCAAATACAGCATAGCACCATCAAATAATTCCATTGGCGTCAGCTTATTATCAGCCTTTTCAAGAATCTCATTCAACGAAAAGCCTAAAAACAGCAATACCACTGCCATGTAAAGTGCAAAAAGGCCCAGCAGAATGCCCACTGCCAAATTCCGATAGAAACCCTGAGCTCTGTAACTCTTTTTCCATTCCTGTTTGATCAAATTTTGTATCAACATAAACTTACTTTTTGTTTTCTTTAGACTGCAAATATATGAATAATTATTGCACACCAACCATATTTTATCGAATTTCAATAAATTCATTTGCAGAGCTCCTGTATTCTGTTAGTTTTTTTATACCAAAAGAAACAAATCACCCCGGATTCCTTCCCATTTACGGGGAAGAATCCGGGGCAATAAAACTACTAATTTATCTTCATCCACCAGTCCTAAGGACTTGAATCTTCAAAGTCCCACTTGGGGGAATCGCAGATCAGCGAAGCTAATTAGGGGGCTGTCTGTTATCTCATTTACTCTTCTTCCTTAAACCAACCGGCATACATAGCATAGTTATGGGCTATTTTGCGGTTCATTTCATTGGTTTGTGCAGGTTCCACATTTTTTACAAACTTAGCCGGTACACCCGCCCACAGTGTATAAGGAGGAATCTTGGTTTTGCTTAGCACCAACGCACCTGCCGCAACAATAGCGCCCTCGCCCACTTCGGCATAGTCCAGCAAAATGGCACCCATCCCTATCAATGCGTAATTATCAATTTTGGCACCGTGCACCGTCACATTATGTCCTATCGAAACATAGTCACCTATTTCCACGGTCGACTTTTCATACAAGGTGTGCAATACCGAACCATCCTGAATATTCACATGATTCCCAATCCGGATGGCGTTCACATCACCACGCAGCACCGCATTGAACCACACGCTGCAACCTTCGCCCATAATCACATCACCCACTACCGTGGCATTTTCAGCCAAAAAACAATCTTTTCCTATTTGCGGATCAAATCCCCGCACCGATTTTATTAATGCCATAATTTCTATATATTGAATAATTATAATTTCAAAATTTATTCTGCAAAGATACGAGTATCAACAGAATTAGAGAAAAGTGTTTACTATTATTTTTCCGCTTTCATGCAATAAAAAAACCGGTTCGACTTGCGAAACGGTTTTATTTACAACTTCCGGATTTAGAATCTTACTTTCCTATTCCAATAACACCATAAGCAACTCTTGCACCGGCATTTCCTGTTGGTTGGGTTTTCATATCGTCCTCACCCTTATGCACAATGACCGATCGGCCTATAATAGAGGTCAAACCGGTTAATGAAATCTCCTTGTCCACATATTCCAAATGCGCCTTGCCATTATTATCAGCTACAATATTACCCATATCGCCTTCGTGACGCATTGATTCCATAGGCGAACCATGAGTTTTCGCCATCGGGTTGAAATGACCTCCGGCTGAGGTTCCGTCTGCAGCCGAGCAATCGCCATATTCATGAATATGAATCCCATGTTTTCCCGATGTTAGCCCTTCTAGATCGGCTACGACCCGGACACCTCCATCAACTTTCGTAAAAGTGATAATACCTGTAACATTATTTCCCTGAGTAGGATAAATTACACAAACCGCTTTAGTTACTATATGCAGATCTTTTGCATCCATGTGCATACCTTTCATATTATTCATTGACTGCGCAGCTGAACTGGTATAAAATACTGCAAATACTAAAAGAATAAGAGTTGCTCTGATTTGTTTCATGATTTTGTGAATTTTATTTTACGAAAAATCTCATACATACTATATCTGTTTCAAATAACAAAGCATCATTCAGAATGTTCTCAATACAACCTCAGGACTATCAGTTTTTAAATTTCAAATAGTTTGATTTATTCTTTATTGTAGCAGATTCACAGAAACAAAACAGGCTGAATCCCATTGAAGAGATTCAGCCTGTTTAATAATTTTATCCGAAGCCGAAGCTTAGTCTCTGAATTTAGCTACAAGAAACTCACGATTCAAACGCGCAATGTGCGAGATAGAAACATTTTTAGGACATTCCGCTTCGCAAGCACCTGTATTGGTACAGTTACCAAAGCCCAGTTCGTCCATTTTAGCTACCATCGCTTTTGCACGGCTGGCTGCTTCCACTTTTCCTTGTGGAAGTAAGGCCAACTGACTCACCTTAGCTGCAACAAACAACATAGCCGAACCGTTTTTACAAGCAGCAGCACAAGCACCACAACCAATACATGATGCAGCATCCATAGCTTCGTCGGCCTGTATTTTAGAAATTGGAATAGCATTTCCGTCCGGAACACCACCCGTATTGATTGACACATAACCACCGGCCTGAATAATTTTGTCGTATGCACCACGGTCAACCATCAAATCGCGGATGATAGGGAATGCAGCCGAACGCCATGGTTCAACAGTAATAGTTTGTCCATCGCTGAAGTTACGCATATGAAGTTGGCAAGTAGTTATTTCACCGTCTGGTCCGTGTGGATGTCCGTTGATATACATGCTACACATACCGCAAATTCCTTCGCGACAGTCATGATCGAAAGCGATAGGCTCTTTGCGTTCACTTACCAATTGTTCGTTAAGCACATCCATCATTTCCAGGAATGAGCTGTCGGTGGATACATTATCCAGTTTATAGGTCTCGAATTTACCTTTGTCTTTCGGACCTGCTTGACGCCAAATCTTTAGCGTTACATTTATAGTTTTATCCATATAATTATGAGTAAACGAGTAAACAAGTAAACGAGTTGACTGAGCAACTATATTACGTATTTATTCAAAATCCTTATTCTGTTACTACTTTATTTGAAATATCTGTATCTAAATTTACGAGTTCGCTGTTTTTCGACCGAATTAATGAAGCAAGCATTTTCAAAACTTCATTGTTCAATTCATTCAACTGGTTAAAGTCTTCTTCATTTAGAAAATCCAACTTATTCGAAAGTAAGATTTGAGTTTCCAATTCGGAAGCAGAACCCAACGATATATACAAGAAACGAATCACCTCTTTTTCAGAATGCCTCCCATGACCTTCAGCAATATTTGAAGGAATAGAGACTGCCGCTCTACGCATTTGCGAAGTTAAGCCAAACAATTCTTCTTTAGGAAACTGACCGGTTACCTTATAAATAAGAATAACCAGATTCATTGATTTTTTCCAAACAGTCAAATCCTTATGAGTTGTCATAATTCTGAGCCTTTTAGATCATTGTCTACTCGTTTACTCGTAAACTTGTTTACTTTTATGATTTATAATTACGTTGTTGACGGTGAATAAACTCATAATCCAATGCTTCTTTAAGCAATTCGGGTTCTTTGCCTTCGCCGGCATATTTCCAGCACGAAGCAAATGAGAAGTCTTCATCATTACGTAACGCTTCACCTTCAGGTGTCTGATATTCTTCGCGGAAGTGACCGCCACACGATTCTTCGCGCATCAACGCATCGCGAGCCATCAACTCACCAATTTCAATAAAGTCAGCCAAACGAAGTGCTTTTTCCAATTCATTGTTCAAATCAACTTCTTTTCCGGGGATATAAACATTAGTCCAGAACTCTTCGCGAACTTCTTTGATTTTCGCCAATGCAGTTTCCAATCCGGCTTTGTTACGGCCCATTCCAACAAAATCCCACATGATCAAGCCCAGTTTACGGTGAATATGATCAACAGATTCTTTACCCTGAATGCTCATGAGTTTTTTGATCTTATCGTTTACCGCTTTTTCAGCTTCTTCGAATTCGGGAAGTTCAGTGCTCAAACGTGGAACTTGAATCTGATCAGCCAAATAATTCTGGATAGTATATGGTAATACGAAGTATCCATCAGCCAAACCTTGCATCAAAGCCGAAGCACCAAGACGGTTAGCTCCGTGATCAGAGAAGTTAGCTTCACCAATACAGAAAAGTCCCTTTACCGAAGTTTGTAGTTCATAATCAACCCAGATACCACCCATTGTGTAGTGAATAGCAGGGTAAATCATCATCGGTGTATGGTAAGGATTATCGTCTACAATCTTTTCGTACATTTGGAAAAGATTACCATAACGGGCACGAACCACATCTTCGCCCAAACGGTTGATAGCGTCAGAGAAATCAAGATAAACAGCCAAACCAGTATTTCCAACTCCATAACCTGCATCGCAACGTTCTTTTGCTGCACGCGAAGCCACGTCACGTGGAACCAGATTACCGAAAGCAGGGTAACGGCGTTCCAAATAATAATCGCGATCTTCTTCTTTCAAATCGGTTGGTTTCTTCTTGCCTGCACGAATGGCTTCGGCATCTTCTTTTTTCTTTGGAGTCCAGATACGGCCATCATTACGAAGTGATTCCGACATCAGTGTCAGTTTCGATTGGAATTCACCATGAACTGGAATACAAGTAGGGTGAATCTGAGCATAAGCAGGATTCGAGAAATAAGCTCCCTTTTTATACATCTGTATAGCAGCCGACCCGTTCGAAGCCATAGCATTGGTAGAAAGGAAGAAAGTATTTCCGTAACCTCCCGAACCTACAACCACTGCATGCGCAAAGAAACGTTCAATTTTACCACTTACCAGGTTGCGGGCAATGATACCGCGGGCGCGACCATCAATTACAACTACATCTAACATTTCGTAACGCGAGTATAACTTCACAGAGCCCTTACCAATTTGACGGCTTAAAGCTGAATAAGCTCCAAGTAGTAATTGCTGTCCTGTTTGTCCTTTTGCATAAAATGTACGCGAAACCTGAGCACCACCAAATGAACGGTTATCTAACAAGCCACCATACTCACGTGCAAAAGGTACTCCCTGAGCCACGCACTGATCAATAATGCTGTTCGACACTTCAGCTAAACGATAAACGTTAGCTTCACGTGCGCGGTAGTCACCACCTTTGATAGTATCATAGAAAAGACGGTAAACCGAGTCACCATCGTTTTGATAATTTTTTGCGGCATTGATACCTCCTTGCGCTGCAATCGAGTGTGCACGACGAGGTGAATCCTGAATACAAAAGTTCAACACATTAAAGCCTAGCTCAGCAAGCGAAGCGGCAGCCGAAGCTCCTGCCAAACCTGTTCCTACTACTATTACATCCAAACGACGCTTGTTGGCCGGGTTCACCAGCTTTTGGTGTGCTTTATAATTACTCCATTTTTCTGCCAATGGTCCCTCAGGGATTCTAGCATCTATTTTATTTCCTTCTACCGCAGTAGATTCTTGACTATTTGCCATAATTTTTTTCTATTTTACGATTTACGATTCACTGTTACCATTATGCGCCACATCCCAATAAGTAATATACCGGAATTGACATAAACATCAAAATCACGATTGTAGAAACAATGTTTGAAATTACTTTCACACGAGGCAACCAGATTTTGTTATTCAAACCTAACGATTGCAGAGCACTCCATACACCATGAGTTAAATGCAACCACAATGCCGCCAACCACACAATATAAATCAGGCAGTAAACCGGATTAGCAAACAACTCTTTTACATAAGCTGCGCCATCGGCCGGATCAAAGTTCCCGGTTTTAATTCCCGAAATCTCGGCAAACTGCATTTTAAACCAAAAGTTGTACATGTGCAGCAAAAGGAATCCAAACACAATGCCACCTAAAATCAGCATGTTGCGCGAAGCCCATGAAACTCCTTTTTGACTACTTTTAACAGCATAAGGTTCTGATCCACGGGCACGCATGTTTTGATAAGATAAAAACAGTGCATACAAAATGTGAATTACAAAACCGGCTGCCAACACGCTTGTACCTAAAAGTGCGTACCAGTTAGCTCCCAGAAAACCACAAATTGCATTATATCCGGCAGGTGAAATGATCACCACGATATTCATACAACTGTGAAACAGTAAAAACAACACGAGGAATACCCCCGTAATACTCATAATAAGCTTGCGCCCAATAGAGGAATCAATTAACCACATAGATTTTTGTTTTAGTTTGTAATATTTAGTAGTTTGACAAGTTAATTACAAAGAAATAAATTAGTTATAAGAATAAAAGCCTTTTATCAAAACTCTCACAAAATTAGTATTTTGATTTCGATATTGCAAATAATTACGGAAAAAATTCTCTAATAACAGATAAGTCCATAGAGATAATATATTTACTCTATAACCTCACCGAAAAGAGTAGCCGAAGAAGCACTTAAAACCCGCACCCGAATAGTTTCTCCAATCCGCCGACCCAGACGAGGAAAAATAACCACCTTATTTTGGGAAGTCCGTCCGAAAAGTTGCTCTTTCGAGCGTTTTGAAAATCCCTCAACCAGCACATCAAAAGTTTTTCCAATATCGCGCTGATTACTTTCATTAGATAGCAGATTCTGCAAATCGATAATTTCAGCAAGACGACGCAGCTTTATATCTTCCGAAATATTATCAGGTAATGTTTTTGCGGCCAACGTTCCGGGACGTTCGGAGTATTTAAACATAAATGCCATATCAAAACCGACCTCACGCATCAACGATAAAGTTTGTTGATGGTCCTCTTCTGTTTCATCATGAAAACCACAAAAAACATCCGTCCCTACTGAAGCATCTGGCAAAATACGGCGAATGGCAGCAACACGCTCTAAATACCATTCCCTCGTATATTTACGATTCATAAGCTTTAATATAACATTACTTCCTGACTGAACGGGCAGATGTATAAATCTGCACAAATTAGGATATTGAGCTATCGTTTCCAGTGTTCTATTGCTCATATCCTTAGGATGCGATGTAGTAAAGCGAAAACGGATGTTCGGCGCAGTCAACGCCACAATTCGCAGCAAATCGGGAAATTCAATCACTTCACCATCCTTTTCTACTCGGTAAGAGTTCACATTTTGACCTAAAAGAGTAACTTCCTTAAAATTCTTTGCCTGCAAATCCGTCAACTCATTAAGTATACTTTCCACATCCCGGCTCCGCTCCCGGCCCCGAGTATACGGAACAATACAATATGAACAAAAATTATTACAACCACGCATAATGGAAATAAAGCCCGAAATAGGATTTCCGATGCGCGCAGGCAACACATCCCGATAGGTTTCAGTAGTAGACAGATCTACATTAATAGCTTTATGCCCATTTTCCACATCATTAATTAAATGAGGAATATCTAAATATGCATCCGGCCCCACTACAATATTCACCCCATACTCGTCGATCAGCTCATCCTTTACCCGTTCGGCCATACAGCCAATGACACCCACAACAAGTTTTTTATTCTTTCGCTTTAATGATTGAAAATATTTTAAACGTTGAATTACCTTTTGTTCAGCATTATCACGAATTGAACAGGTGTTTACAAAAATAGCATCTGCTTCAGTGATTATATCTGTCAAAGCAAAACCATCCATTTGCATAATGGAGGCCACAACTTCACTATCGGCTACATTCATTTGACAACCGTAAGTTTCAATAAAAAGTTTTTTGTCGTTCAAAACGGATTTAGAGTCCGATGAAGCAACAGTTTGTTCGTTTAAATTCATATTTAAATAGATATTTATTTGCGCTGCAAAGGTACAGCAAGTAATTCATAAATCACACCTCAAATTCATCAACTCCACATGATATTTTTGGTGTGAAAATATCATATAGAGTTAGTGTATTAGATCTGGTACTGACATTATGATTTCTAGTAAAATTAGAAATAGATACTTTTGAAAGTTTATTTGCATTTTTTAACCCAGATTTTATTTAAATGCAAATATCTAAATTTCAAATAATTAATTGGAATATCACGTTATATTTTCTATATCTACAAAAAATAATTGAAAATTTAATTTGAATTATTTGACAGTTTAAAAAATTATTCTCACTTTTGCAAAGTAAACAAACAGATAAATTTTTCATAGTTAAGGTTTAGGTTAAAATGTGCAATGGGTGGCTGTGAAGTTACCCATTGTTTTTTATATAAGCTGATACTTTTAATTGCGAAAATCATATTTTTACAAACAAGATAAGAACAATGACATAAGTAACATTAATTGTTCAAAACAAATTAAAAATGCTTTTAAACACAAATGTGCGGGGTTTGAACTAAAAAAAAGCTCGTATATTTGCCTCATAATACAAAAACAAAAAACTAAGATTAGAGTTCCGGCGGATATTGTCGGAATTCTTTTTGTTATATACATCTAAAAACCTAAAAAAGGAGAGACAACTATGGCTGTAACTTATATGACCGCCGAAGGTTATAAAAAACTAGTAGATGACTTGAATGAACTGGAAAGAGTTCAACGCCCGGCTATTTCAAAACAAATTGGAGAAGCACGTGACAAGGGTGATTTATCCGAAAACGCAGAATATGATGCAGCCAAAGAGGCACAGGGTATGCTTGAGATGAGAATTTCTATTTTAAAAGACACCATTGCTTCTGCACGCATGATTGATGAATCGAAAATCAACACCAATGAAGTTCAAATTCTTACCCGGGTTAAAATTAAGAACACAAAGACAAATCAGATAATGACCTATATGATTGTGTCCGAAAGTGAAGCAAACTTTAAGGAAGGAAAACTATCGGTAACAACTCCTATTGCCAAAGGATTATTAGGAAAAAAAGTAGGTGAAAAAGCAACAGTTTCAGTTCCATCAGGAGTGCTGGAGTTCGAAATAATAGAAATATCTCTTTAGTTTAAATAAACTCGATTGACTGAGTTGTGTTTTTAGCTCATTTTGATTCTATTTACAAACATTCAACTCATTCGATCACTAAGCTAAATAAAATGACAATTTTTTCAAAAATAGTAACTGGTGAAATTCCATGTTATAAAATTGCTGAAGACGAACGTTATTTTGCCTTCTTGGATATAAATCCAATGACCAAAGGTCACACACTTGTGATTCCGAAAGTGGAAGAAGATTATATCTTTAATTTAGACGATGATACTTTTAATGGACTTACTCTTTTTGCAAAAAAAGTGGCTGCGGCAATTGAAAATGCAATGCCCTGCAAACGAATTGGTGTTGCCGTAATAGGACTGGAGGTACCTCATGCCCACATTCATTTAATTCCTATTAATCAGGAGTCGGATATGAATTTTAAAAATCCAAAGCTACAACTCAGTCCAGAAGAGATGACTGCAATAAGCACTAAAATACGCAAAGAGCTATTGTAGATTAACCAGATAATTACATAAAAAAGTAAAGACCAACTAATCATTTTCAATTAGTTGGTCTTTGCTTTTTATGTATACAAATATAAAACAGGCATATTAATAGTGCTCTAAATATGAATCTAAGTTATGCAATAAGAAAAAATGTACAAAATGATTATCTTTGCTCATTCTTTGAATTGATTGTCAATTTAACTCCGGTAGTTTAAATGCCATTAAAAATCATTTTCAAATCACACAAAAAGAATGTCAACCTTCAATTCTAAAAGTTTAAATAAATGATTAAAAAAGCTACTTTATTACTTCTGCTACTTTCGTCCACATTTGTTTATTCAAGAAACAACCAGGTGAGTCAGGCATTAAAGATGCTGGATGATTGTATAGAAAAGCGATCAGATTTTGAATTAATCAAAAAGAAACAAATCTTAAATCTAGAACGAGGACTTTCTAATAGAAAAGTCTCCCCTATTAATAAATACAACAGGTATCTTAATTTATATAATCAATACCAGTCTTATAAATATGACTCAGCCTATTCATTGGCCGGACGTATGCTTAGCATGGCAGAAATTTTACAGAATCCTGATCGCATTGCAGAATCTAAAATTGCATTAGCTTTCAGTTGTATGTCAGCAGGACTTTACAAAGAAGCCTCGGAAATTTCATCTTCAATTGACACTTTACAACTTCAAACTATCAGCAAAATAAAATTATATTCTTTTATGTCCACATTATATATGGACATGTCAAATTTTTCAGGAACAAAGCCTTTTGACAAAAAGTATAGAAGCATATCACTTGATTATTGCAAAAAATGTATTTCTTTATCCAGCACTATTACGTCTGACCTTATTATGGTAAGGATTCGCAAATACCAGCTTGAAGATGATTATCTTCAAGCAACTAAAAGCGCAGAACAATATCTTACCAAGCAAAATTACAAATCACATGAATATGCCATAATAGCATCAACTTTGGGATATTTTTATCAAACCAAAAGAGATACAGTGAAGGCAATCCTGTGTTTTGCCAATGCAGCTATAGTAGACATAGAAATGGCAACTAAAGAAACAGCTGCTATTCGTCAACTTGCAGAATTACTCTATACTCAAGGCGACATTCAGCATGCCTATTCCTATGCAACACTCGCATTAGATGATGCAAATTTTTACAATGCCCGCCAGCGTAAAATAGAAGTTGGGCGTATTTTGCCTATCATTGAAGCAGGCAGGTTTGAAATAATAAAAGAGCAAAAAGATAAATTATTGATATATTCAGGACTGATATCAATACTTTTTGTTTTGTTTATGATAGCTACATTCATAATATTAAAGCAAAAGAAACGATTAAATTCTGCCCGGTTATTGATTATGCAACAGAATCAGGATTTGTTGAAATCAAACGAAGAGTTGACTGCAATTCAGAAAAAAATAAGTAAACAGAATATAGATTTGCTTCATATTAATGAAAGACTAAAAGAAGCTCACCGAATTAAAGATGAATATATAGGTTATTTTTTCAGCACAAATTCTAGCTACCTGGAGAAGATTGAAGATTACAGAAAGCTGGTAGCGAGAAAAATACGAAGCAGACAATTTGATGAATTGCTTCAATTAACCACATCTACTGACTTAAGAAAAGAACGTGAGGATATGTTTGCTTTATTCGATCAGATATTTATGAAACTTTTCCCCGATTTTGTTATGCGATATAACCTACTTTTCGAAGAAGAAGACCGTACAATTATCAAATCAGACGGAATACTTACTCCAGAGATCAGGATATTTGCTTTAATCCGGCTCGGAATTACCGAAAGCGAACGAATTGCCCAGTTCCTTGACTTTTCTCTCTCAACGGTAAAAAATTATAAAACAAAAGCAAAAAACCGCTCCGTTATTCCCAATGAATTATTTGAACATAAAATCATGGAAATAGAATCGGTAAAAACAGAAATACCAGAAAAAAACGACTGACCAAGTCGTACACATACCGTACTTTTTTAGGCATCCTTCCGGATGCCTTTTTTGTTGTATATAAAAGGATTAATTATATTTTCACAATGTTTATCCGTACATATTGTGTAACTTCCCTTTCAACTTTCACACACACATCATACATTTGCACTGCGAGTAAAAACAAATAAAGCTCGCAAAACAAACTTCTCGAAAAGTCAAAAAACAGAGAAGAAGAAAATTTTTAATTAACCTTTTAAATTCAGTAGTATGAAATTAAGATTTCTACTTTTCGGCATTTTTATGTTTGCCGGATTTACAGTGCATGCACAAGAGCAATACACTGTAAAGAGTAAAGTTTTGGATGAAAAAAAAGAGCCACTTATTGGTGTGAGTGTCTCGGAAGTTGGAACACACAATGTCACCGTGGTTGACATCGATGGAAAATTTACATTAAAAGTCTCATCATCCACTTCGCTCATTAAATTCAGTTTTATCGGTTATCAAACTGTTGAACTACCAGCTAACAAGATCGGTTCAAGCATTACGCTAAACGAGAATGTCACAGGTCTTCAGGAAGTCGTTGTTGTCGGCTATGGATCATTACGCAAAAAAGATGTTACAGGGGCTGTTGCAAGTGTAACAAATGAGAACCTGAACAAAGGAGCAACGACAAACCCTCTTCAGCAAATTGCTGGTAAAGCAGCCGGTGTGGTAATTACACAAACCGGAAGTGAACCCGGGTCAAGTCCAAGCATTCGAATTCGTGGAATAACTTCGTTAATCGGTGGTAGCGATCCATTGGTAGTAATTGATGGAATTCAGGGTAACGTCGACATGCTAAACCAACTACCTCCAAATGAAATTGAAACCGTTGACATTTTAAAAGATGCTTCTGCTACAGCAATTTACGGCTCACGTGGCGCTGCAGGTGTTGTTTTGGTTACAACTAAAAAAAGCGAAGCCGGATCAACTCAAATTGAATATAGCAGCACAGTTTCATTAGATATGATTTCAAAGAAGCTGGATATGCTTAGCGCCGACCAATGGCGCGCACAAAGAGAAACCTGGGGTGTTCCGGTATCGACTGATCACGGTTCAAATACTGATTGGTACAACTTATTAACGCGAAACGGTTACACACAAAACCACAGCATTGCAATGGGTGGTGGAACAGCAAAATTCAATTACCGGGCATCAATTTCTGCAATTTTACAAAATGGAATTGTAATAAATTCCAGTAATGAGAATTACATTGGTAGATTTCAGGCTACTCAAAAGGCACTGAATGATAATCTAACAATATCAACTAATTTAAGCGGCAGTACAAGAAAAAACACCGGTAGTCCGTCTAGCATTGGACGTGCTTCTTTTACATCAAATCTTATCACTAACGCTTATGTAAACAGACCAACCGATCCGGTTTTAAACAGTGACGGAAGTTACTTTAGCGATCCGAACGTATTTCAATACATCAATCCATATGCAGTAGCTCAGACAGTTGTAAACGATCAAACTGTAAACAATATATTCGGTAGTTTAAAAGCTGATTTGAAAATCACCAAAGCACTAACTGTCGGATGGTTTGGTAGCTGGCGGAAACTTGATGGTAATTCAGGATATTATTTGCCTGCTATATCCACTGTTACAAGTGCTATCAACGATAATGGAACAGCCAATATCAATAACTGGCATGAAGATGAAAGACTGACAGATGCTAGTTTGAACTATAAACAAGTTTTTGGGAAACATAGCATTGATGCAATAGCTGTATACGAATGGCAAAAACAAACTTATAATGGGAACTATACCCAAATGAGAGGTTTTATCAACGATAATACGACTTATAATGCATTGCAAAATGGTACTTTAACAAAAATTGTACCCGGAGATATTAGTTCCTATAAAAACGATCGTGACCTGGTATCGTTCTTAGGTCGTGTAAATTATTCGTATCTTAATCGTTACTTGTTAACCGTTAGTGTTAGACGCGATGGTTCTTCTGTATTTGGCGAAAATCACAAATGGGGAAATTTCCCCTCAGCTTCTGCCGCATGGAGAATCAGCGATGAATCATTTATGAAAGGATTTGACTTCCTGAGTGATTTGAAATTACGTGCAGGGTATGGAATAACAGGTAATCAACAAGGATTGTATCCGCAGAACTCACTTCAATTAGTTGGATCGGCTGGACAAACATATTTTGCTGGAAGCCAGATTACAAATTTTGCCATTTCTCAGAATAACAATGCTGATTTAAAGTGGGAAACTCGCGAGCAAATCAATCTTGGTGTAGATTTTGCGTTATTCAACAGCCGTATTTCAGGCTCGGTAGATGTGTATAAAGCTACTACCAAAAATCTATTGTTTAACTATACTGTTCCGCAACCTCCCTATCCGTATGGAAGTATTGTAGCAAATGTAGGCAGTCTTCTAAACGAAGGAGTTGATGTAAATTTAAATGCAAATATTATCAAAACAAAAGACTTCAATTTTTCCGTAAACGGCAACTTATCTCTATTAAAAAATAAAGTCCTGGAATTAAGTGGCAGCATCAATGGAGTTCCACTGAATACCGACTATGTCTCTTGGGGAAATAATAGTTACCTGATTAAAGGGCACCCTGTAGGTACATTCAACATTCTACAACACTTAGGAAAAGATGCCAGTAATGCAGAAACAGTAGTAGATGTAAATAAAGATGGCGTAATCGATGGTGGAAATACAAGCCCTGATCGTAAACTTGAAGGTTCAGCATTACCAACTTACACGTACGCATTTTCACCTGTTTTTACATATAAGAATTTTGATTTATCAATGTTATTCAGAGGTTCCGGGGGTAATAAGATTTTCAACAGCGTGCGGTCCTCTTTTAGTTATTTCGAAAGTCTTGGAAAACAAAACCTGCTAGCCAGTGCAGTTCCTCTGGGCTTGTTTACCTCTAAATATTCATCTGATTTATGGTTGGAAGATGGATCATTCTTACGGTTCGACAACCTGACGCTTGGCTATCGCTTCAACACTAAAGGACTGAAATATATCAGTAATTTACGATTATCATTGACTGCTACAAATCTGGCAATAATTACAAAATACAGCGGGCTTGATCCTGAAGTGAACGTAAACGGAGCAAGCGGATTTGGATCTGACGGTGGTATTTATCCCCGCACCACAACTATTGCAGTCGGATTAAATGTAACTCTTAAATAACCCTTAAAATCAGGTAAAATGAAAAAAATATTAACCCTGGCATTATTTGCTACATTGATAATGCAAAGTTGTACGAATGTAGATGAAGTTGTCTATGACAAATATGCAGCTACAGATTTTTACTCAACATCGCAAGGTGCAGATGTTGCGCTGGCTAATGTATACTCACAAATACCCGGTAACTGGAACGGCGTCGGATATGCCGGAGCAGATAATGGGTGGTATGATGTGAACAGCATGTCGACCGACGAACAGGTTATTCCTCACCGTAACACCGGCGACTGGGAATTGACTTTTGCTCAAATGTATCTACGCCAATGGCTACCGGATCACTCTCAGATCAATAACACCTGGAACTGGTTGTATAAATCGGTTTTTAATGCCAATCTGGCTGTTGATTTACTTGAAAAGTCGGAAGCCGATCCGGCAAAAATAGCTGAGGCTAAAGTTATGAGAGCTTTCTTTTATTATTTATTAATGGATGATTTCGGAAATGTGCCATTCTTTACCGATAACAACATTACAGTTGATAAAATGCAACAGAAAAGCCGTAAAGAGATTTTTGATTTTGTGCTAAGCGAATTGAAAGACAATATAGATAAACTCTCCTCAACAAAAGGAGGAACTTATTATGGGCGGTTCAACAAATGGGCCGGATATGCTTTACTCGCAAAAGTTTATTTGAATGCCGAAGTTTATACCGGTACTTCAATGTGGTCCGAATGTATAGCTGCTTGTGATGTCGTAAGTCAGGGAGGATATACACTTCACTCAGGTGCTGTAGATACATCAAATCCGCTGGGATCAAAATACTTTGAATTGTTTGGTGATGTCTGTCCTGACGATGAGACTATTCTGGCTATCTATACCAAGGCCGAAATAGTTGGGCGAAACATCTTTACTGTTCGTAGTTTAGGTGGCGCCGATGGAACTGCATTATTAGGCTACGGAGGATGGAACGGTTCTGTTATTCCAAGAGATTATGTTGATAAGTTCTCAGACAATGACATTCGTAAACATCAGTTCAGATACGGTTCAAACCCTTACGGCCCACAACCGGCAGGCTTTTTTACCTATTCGCTTGATATTACAAACCTCGACAATCCGGGTGCAGCACCGAATGATGGAGCACGCAGTCAGAAATTCTGGCCGGCAGCACCAGCCTCAAGCAGTGGAGCCTCAAACGATTTTCCTATTTATCGTTACGCAGATATTATGTTGATGAAAGCTGAATGTCTGGTACGCACCGGCGATGCAACTTCTGCAAAGCCATTGGTTGATGCAATCAGAGTTCGTGCAGGACTTACAGGACTGGCCACTAATCCCACCCTGACCGACATATATAACGAAAGAGGTTTTGAATTGTCGTGGGAAGGACATCGCCGGCAAGATATGATTCGTTTCGGAACATTTACATTGGCACATGGACTGGCTCCGGCTGTTGACGACCATTATAAATTATTTCCAATCCCGACAGCTGCATTAAATACAAATACTAATTTGAAACAAAACCCGGGTTATTGATATTAAACAATAATTAGTTCAAAAAAACAGCAGCTTTGCATTGGTTGATTTGAATATCAGATTGTGGGTATCTTAACTCAATCAGCTTAGCTGCTGAATTAAAGATTTCAGTTGGACTTTTATTGAGATTTTAAATTACAATTAAAAATGAATCATTTATGAAAAAACATATTATAAAGGCACTGTATGTGTTCTTTGCATTCATACTATTTGCTTCTTGCGACAATAATGCAGAAATAACGAAATTGAGCGTTGTTAAATTTTCTCAGACATTTACATGCTCTGCAAGTTCGTTTGTTATGACAAAAGACAACGGAGATACGAATTTGGGTACTTTTACTTGGGGAGCTGTTAACTATGGTATTAAAGCAGCCGTTACCTATACACTTCAGTTCGATTTACCTACAGATACAACAGGAACTACTGCATGGTCGAAAGCTCAGGAAATTCTGGTAGGTGACGATGTATTAACAAGAGGAATTAATGGTTCCGAACTAAATAAAATTGCGATCGATGGTTTGGGATTGACATCAGGTGTTGTGTCAAAAGTTGTCGTTCGTGTCAAATCGTATGTGGACCGTTCAGTTTACTCGAACGTTCTGACATTGGATGTAAATCCATACGTTCCACCAGTAGTGTTACCTACTTATCCATCTTTATGGGTTCCGGGTGATTATCAGAACTGGGACCCAACTACTGCTCCAACCATCGTATCAGTAAATTCTGACAAACTATATGAAGGATATATCAATATACCCGCTGGAGGTACTTTACAATATAAATATACTGCACAAGCAGACTGGACACCCATGGCTTATGGTGACGGGGGTAGTGGTACATTAATTGAAGCTAATTATTCAGGAGGAAACTTTACAGCTCCTTCTGCCGGTTACTATGAATTGTCAGCTAACTTGAACACTATGACCTGGACTGCAACTAAAACAACCTGGGGAATCATTGGTGATGCAACTCCCGGCGCTTGGGCTACAGACACTCAAATGACTTATGATACAACGAATAAAGTATGGACAGTTACTTGCGACATGCTTTCAACCGGTTCATTTAAATTCCGTGCCAACAATGATTGGAAAATTGACTTCGGTATTGACTCTGCAGGTAAATTGGCTTATGCTGATAATCCACTTTACCCTTACAACGGTAACCTGTCGAATCTTACGGTTCCAACAAGTGGTAACTACACCATCACATTGGATTTACATGTTGCAGGGCAATATACCTACAAATTGAATAAAAATTAATCCTTACAACAAAGAGACTGTATCAAAAGCACGCAAACAAACGACAGCAATTTTCGCAGATGAGATTTTTGAAGTCGAATATAATTATTTAATTTGCGTATTTTGTGTGATTTGCACTCAAAAAACATTTGATACAGTCTCTTTGTTTTGTCTTAAGAAAAAATCAAGATTAGAATCTTGTACAAGATTCATTGTCTTATAATTTTCAGTTGAGAATAATCGTTGAGACATTAATAATTTGGTATATACAAAATAAGATCTAACTTTGAAATTACTATTAACGATTATAAAAGAGAATAAACTATGATTCTGCTTAATTTTAAAACAAAAATAAAAATGCTGAATACCATTGTTATAGCAGCATTATTAGTATTCGGAAGCTGTAGTAGCAAAACCGATTCGCCTGCAACGCCCGATAGTCCGGTTGTGAGTCAAGATCCTGTTCAATATGGAACTCCATTTACAGGCGTAGCCGATGCGCGCGATGCTGTAATTTATCAAGTTAACATGCGGGTTTTCAGTACCGGGAGAAACTTTCAGGGTGTTATTGCACGTCTCGATTCAATCAAAAACTTAGGTGTAAGCGTCATATATTTAATGCCTATTTACCCTGTTGGAACTTTAAAATCAGTCAATTCGCCATATTGTGTAAAAGATTACACAGCTGTAAATACCGAATTTGGAACTCTTACCGACTTACGTGCATTAATTGACGGAGCACATAGCCGGGGGATGAGTGTGATTCTTGATTGGGTAGCCAATCATACTGCCTGGGATAATGCATGGACAAGTACTCCTTCATGGTATCTGCAAGACGCTTCGGGAAATATCCAAAGTCCAAGTGGATGGACAGATGTGGCTCAACTGAACTTCAAGAATACCGACATGCGCAAGGCCATGATTAAAGCCATGAAGTATTGGGTTTATACGGCTAACTGCGATGGATTCAGATGCGATTATGCAGATGGACCTCCGGCCGATTTCTGGAAACAAGCCATTGATACGCTTCGCAATATTTCTACCCATAAACTTCTTATGCTGGCAGAGAGCGACAACAGTACTCTTTTCTCGGCAGGATTTAATTATACATTTGGTTTTGATTTTTACGGACAAATGAAAACTGTATTTAGCAGCAATCAGAGTGTAACTAATTTCGACAATCTGAATACATCCGAATATGCCGTGGCAGGCGAAAGCAATATGGTGGTTCGATACATTACGAACCACGATGTAAACAGCTCTGACGGAACCCCGCTTGATTTATTTGGTGGAAATTCCGGTTCTATGGCTGCCTTTGTAGTGGCAGCTTATATGAAAGGCGTTCCCATGATTTATAACGGACAAGAAGTCGGCACAACATATCGGTTGACATTTCCATTCACCGGTACAACCATTAATTGGTCATCAAATACAGCAATGACCTCAGAATACAAGAAAATTATTGCGTTTAGAAACAGTAGTACAGCCATTCGGCGTGGAACAGTGGTTTCGTACAGCAATTCCAATGTTTGTGCTTTTACAAAAACATCGGGCACCGAAACAGTGCTGGTTATCTGCAACCTTCGGAAAACGGCAAGTGATATTTCATTACCTGTTGCATTAACAGGTTCGACATGGAAAGACGCTTTCAGCGGCGACACCGTCAGGTTGAATCCTACGCAGACAATTCAGCCCTATTCATATTTAGTACTCAAAAATTAGGCCCTATAAATTAGTATTGTTTTATTATTCACGCATAAAAATATAGTTATTAAAGTGAGAAAGAAAGTTTTGATTATTTATCTGTTAACATTATCTTGTTTCGGATTTACTTACGCAGTTGATACAGCCGATAAACTTATAGGTAACGATGTGTCTATTTTTTATCCTAAAGTATATGATGCTAAAGCACACACGCCTTCATTTGCCTTGTTGAAAGAGCCCACCGCAGTTGGTGAAATTCCGGCTAACTGGAGTTTAAAACCGATTTTCTATTCAAAAAACGGAAAGGCCATTGCTGCTTTAGCTATCAACAAAGGTACCAGCCTGTATGGAACCGGCGAGAACACAGGTTCATTGCTCAGAAATGGCAACAGAACTACCCTTTGGAACACTGACAATTATAAATATTCACTTCATAATGGAAAGCGCCTTTATCAAAGCCACCCCTGGGTATTGGGTGTCAATAAAGATGGTTCGGCTTTTGGAGTAATTGCCGATAATACCTGGAAGCAGGAGCTTGACCTGTCGGACAGCATCCGGTTTATTTCGGATGGACCGGCATTCCGTGTTATCGTCATCCGACGCAATTCACCCCAGGAAGTAATGACAGCACTGGCTGACCTGATTGGAAAAATGGAGATGCCCCCGCTCTGGTCGCTCGGATACCAGCAATGCAGGTATTCTTATGTTCCCGACACGCGTATAAAAAATGTGGCCGACACATTCACTCAGCGCTTCGCAATGTCACGGTCGGTCTGGAATACCGTGGCGTGGATGCGTCCTTGGCGCACGAACGTGCGATGGAATGGTTGAAGAAGGTCGGCCTCGCCGGCTTCGAAGATCGGTATCCGCATCAGCTCTCCGGCGG
>JAATGT010000025.1 GCA_015654525.1 Bacteroidales bacterium | reverse complement strand
GAGCAACAGAACCTGTTGCATTAGAATTAGTAGTGTAAACTGTTTGTCCAATAGTATAAGTAACTGACCCACCGCTACCAAAAGCCGAACCACCTGAAGCCGGTATAGCGTCTTGTGCTTGTGTTCCAGTTAATTTTAGGCCAAAAAGAAATATAATAGTTAATTTTAGTAATATTTGTCTCATTCGCCTCAACTTTAATAATCATCCCAGCCTGTTATTTATGGCCAATTACAACATTTAAAATAATCTCAACATCCTTAATAAATACATTTTTACTATTCATTAAGATACAAAAATAAATTCACACACATAACCGCGTAATGAATACTTGTTTTGTACAAAAAAAATCAACAGTTAACTATATACACAATAGCAATGATAAAAATCCATTTCAATTATGTTTTTGTCGACAAAAGACATAAATCTGATTTGATATTACAAAACACAAGTTAACAGCATGTTATCTAATATAGAACACTCTAAATCAGCACAATCTAAATTGTTTAATTTCACAAGTAAATTTAGAATCCAAGGCAGCTTATAATTTAATCAAGATATTTAAAATGAAAGATTAAATATCTCATAAAGCGACGCCAAATTTCAGATTCAGTTAGTCCTATTCAAAATATTGGAGTTTTCCCACACAAAACTAATCATTATTATCAAAATATTCAGTCAGTATAAACGTAGTACAATATACTACAATACTGAACTTATGTTTATACTTTAACAAACAAGAGTTATATAGAATAAGAGACTAACACTAGCGGAATAAGATATTAATGGACCTATATACCGGAAAGAAATGGATATTTAAACGAATAAAGAAAAATATTCAAACAAGACTAAAAAGGAATAAAATAAAAATAGCAAACAAATATTAATTAACCGATTGATACATCAATTAAAGAACGGATTGACGATATAACTTTCAAAAAAAAATCTAAAGTCACCATATTGATGATCCAATACAAATAAGCATAGTTATTAAATAGATTCAGGCAACTCAATACTACACTATGAATTTAAGTAACATATAATTCTATTTAATGTAGCAATTAAAATAGGTTCAAGGTATTTTTTTTGAATGCGCTGTAATTACAAATTCATATTAAACAACTCTGAAACGAATATATTTAACTATATTTAACCATGAAGTAAGTTTAAAGCAACAGAAAACAAAAAAAAGACGGTTTAATTAAAACAAAACAGAAAATTCAGAAAACACTACCAAGATTTTCTATCTAAAAAATATATTCAAGCCAACAGTATGAGGCAGAACGAAAGCAAACAAAGATTATAGAATTTTCAAAACACAGAGTATCCTCCTATCCTAACAAAAAAACAGCCCCATCGCAACAAAGCAACAGGGCCAACTGTAAAACGAAAGAGAATCTAAACGTCAAATTAAACTTGTTGTCGCAAAATTCGAATACATCTTTCCAAGCTATCTTCCCAATAAGGAATAACAATACCATAAGTATTCTTAATTTTCGTTTTATTCAAAACACTGTAATGCGGGCGTGGAGTACGGGTTGGATAATCCTTAGTTTCGATAGGTCGAACGTCACAACTTATAGCAGCAATACGATGAATGGTTTTCGTAAAATCATACCAACTACAAACACCTTCGTCTGAAAAATGGTATACGCCCGGAATAAATGTTTGACAGCTCAATACATTCAGAATAGAATCAGCAAGATCTGCAGCATAAGTAGGCGTACCTATCTGATCAAAAATAACATTCAGCGAATCCCGCTCTATACCGAGCCTAATCATTGTTTTTACAAAGTTATTGCCAAACGAAGAATAAAGCCAAGCCGTTCGAACAATAACAACATCCGTACAAGCTTCCATCAAAGCTTCTTCACCAGCAAGTTTTGATTTACCATATACTGTAGCCGGGCACACAGGTTGATCTTCAGTATAAGGCACATAATTAGTTCCATCAAAAACGTAATCGGTAGATACATGAACAACCTGCACATTATTATCACTAGCAACTTCGCCAATATTTCGAACAGCTTCCGTATTAATTTTATAACAAAGCTCAGCATCGTCTTCAGCTTTATCAACAGCTGTATACGCGGCGCAATTTACAATTACATCCACAGTATTAATCTTAACAAAAGCATTAAGCGCGACTTTATCACAAATATCAAGCTCATCCACATCCGTATAAATAAACTTGAATCCAGGGAAGCGGCTAGAAGCTTGTTGCATCTCGTTACCAAGTTGCCCACGGCTACCGGTTATCAATATTGTTTTCATCTTTATTGTTACTTATTTCAATATTGTGAATCTTATAAAATTTACTCTTATCAATTCGTGGCTAGAAATTCATTTCGGCATCCTTAAAAGATGGATGTTTCATATCCTTATCTGAAATAATAGCCTTATCGGCAGGGATTTTCCAATCAACAGATAAGGACTGATCATTATATAAAATACCCCGTTCAAGAATAGGGTTGTAAAGATTATCACATTTGTAAGCGAAAATAGCAGTTTCAGTTAATACAGAAAAACCATGAGCAAATCCTTGCGGGATAAGAAACTGAAGATGATTCTCTTCCGAAAGTTCCACACCATACCACTGCCCAAAAGTTGAAGAATCCTTGCGTAAATCTACGGCAACATCCCAAACAGCCCCCCGTACAGCAGAGACGAGTTTAGACTGACTTTGTGGATTGAGTTGATAATGCAACCCACGAATTACGCCATACGATGATTTCGATTTATTATCCTGACAGAAATGCAAATTTATTCCTGCTTCATAGTAAGTCTTTTCATTATAAGATTCATAAAAGAAGCCACGAGCATCTTCAAAAACACGAGGTTTAATAATAATAAGGTCGTTGATTGGGGTCTTTAAAATTTCCATCTTTATTTTTATTTGATTAAACCGCCTCGTTAGCTATTTTAAAAAGATACTCACCATAATGATTTTTCTTCAATGGCTCAGCAAGTTTAAGTAATTGATTTTTGTCAATATACCCATAACGTTATGCAATCTCTTCAAGGCATGCAACTTTTAATCCCTGCCGATTCTCAATAGTAGCAATAAAATTAGAAGCCTCAAGCAAGCTATCATGAGTACCCGTATCAAGCCATGCCATACCACGCCCCATCATCTTCAGGCTAAGGCGTTTTTCTTCAAGATATAAACGATTTAAATCTGTTATTTCCAATTCTCCACGTTTCGAAGGCTTCAATCCTTTCGCCTTTTTCACTACATCATTACTATAAAAATACAAACCTGTCACAGCATAGTTGGATTTTGGTTGGATAGGCTTTTCTTCCAGGCTTAAAACTTTTCCGTTTACATCAAATTCAGCAACACCATATCTTTCCGGATCGTTCACATAGTATCCGAATACAGTAGCACCATCTTTCAACTTAGCAGCATCACGTAATATTCGTGAGAAATCAAAGCCATAGAAGATATTATCCCCCAACACCATGCAAACGCTATCATCACCTATGAATTTTTCGCCTATAACAAAAGCTTGCGCCAGTCCATTT
>JAATGT010000230.1 GCA_015654525.1 Bacteroidales bacterium | reverse complement strand
CACTGGAACTGGTTCGACCGCGAAATATTCCTTTCGTTGTGGATTATAATTTCTGCTCTGCTGGGATTCTATTTCTTAGGTAAACTCAAACTGCCGAACGACAGTGATGTAAAACATGTGTCTACACCCCGATTGGTGTTGGCCATAATTACTTTGTCGTTTACCATGTATATGATTCCCGGACTGTGGGGCGCACCGCTTAAATCCATTTCAGCATTTTTGCCACCTATGAGCACACAGGACTTCGTTATGTCGGCCAATAGTGCTCCGGCAGCTGCTCACAATTCAGGTAATCATAAATATGCCGAAATTTTTCATGCCCCGCTGGGACTGGACGCTTTTTTCGATTATGATGAAGGATTAGCTTACGCAAAAAAAATGAATAAGCCGGTATTTATCGACTTCACGGGGCATGCTTGTGTAAACTGTCGCAAAATGGAAGCTTCGGTATGGCCGGATAAAGAAGTGCTTTCGCGTTTGACCAATGATTTTGTGGTGATTCAGCTTTATGTGGATGATAAAACCGATTTGGCAGCAGCCGAACAAACAGTGTCGAAGTACAGCGGCAAGAAAATCAATACCATCGGTAATAAATGGAGCGACTTGCAGGCTTCTCGCTTCAATGCCAACTCGCAACCGTTTTATGTATTGCTGAATACCAAAGGAAACTTGCTGGTTCAACCTCAGGGGGCCGATTCTGATCCTGTATCGTTCACCAAATACCTGGATAGCGGATTGCAAGCTTTCAAGAAAAGCGTACAATAGTTTTTATTCTTTAATTTTATAGACTTCCCCTGTTGAAATGTAGTTTTCAGCAGGGGATTTTTTTTGCTTATAAAGTAGTCACTATTCGCTATTACGAGAAAGGAGTAGATTACAAAATAATTCGGTTGTAAATGTAAAATACAGAAAGCAGATAACTTTTAGTGACATATTTAACGCGTATATACCCTAAATAGGGTATATAAATGCCATACAAAGGGTATTGGGTAATGATCACCGATAGTCTAATTTTGCATTATCGAAAGAGACCTTAACGCTATACAACATCCAATAGTCACGAATGATAATACTTAACACAAAAAGCTACAGTATGCAAAAAGATGTTCGCAATATAATACAGCATTTCTCGTCCGGTTTTTTAATTGGAAAAAGTGAGACTCGTTCGGTTTTTAATCGGACTCTGCTTTCATTTAACTTTATGTTTTCTTCAATGTTTACACTCCCGCTATCCTCTTCCATGCGAATGTGCTGTTGCATGTCGTGCTGATATTTCTTTTATTTCCATCCCCGTTTTTCCTTTCGGATTGATGGATCAACAAGCTTTCAATTTTCCATTTAAATCATTATTATTTTATTCGAACCATTATTTTTAAAGGCTCGGTAAAGCAACTAATATATTCATTTTTAAAATAAAATAGAATTATGAAACTAAATTATTTATATCAATTGATATTCGCATTGTTTATCTCTGCAACTGCATTCGGTGCTGAGAACACCGCCAATCAGGCTATACTTATAAGTGGTACAAAATTCACTTACCCACTTATTGAGAAATGGATTACCGAATACTCAAAAGTAAATCCGAATGTTAGCATAAAACTGGCACTAAAGGTCAATGCAGCCGAAAGTCCGGATTTGAATATAATTGCTCACCAACCGGCGCCCACCGAATTGCAACCGGACCAAAGCATTATTTATGCCGGACGGTATGCCTTGTTACCGGTGACAAACAACAACAATCCGATTCTGTTGGCTGCGGCCAAAAAGGGACTGAATAAAAAAGAACTGGATAAGCTCTTCTTTGAAGTGCTGAGCGATGACAACGAACCGGCTGAGAAATCCAAATTTAATGCTACTATTTATTCACGCGAAAATCAGGCTTGTACTTCAACTGTTTTGGCTGGCTATTTTGGGCATGCGACCTCCGAAATAAGAGGAAAGAAAATAGTTGGCGATGATATCTATTTGTTATCTGCCATTAAGAGAGATACGATAGGTCTGGCTTATAATAATCTGGGCTACCTGTATGATGTTAGTTCCCGAAAGCTGAAAGCCGGAATAAGCTTATTGCCCATAGATTTGAAAAAGGATGTGAAACCTATCTTGTCAGGCAATTTGGATGAAGTATTAAGCATACTGGAAACAACTAAAGTGGAAACTATTCCGGTAGAAAAAATAGGATTTATCTATGCGTAGCAAAATGCGCGGAAAGAAGTTTCGGAATTTCTGAAATGGGTCTTAACTGAAGGGCAGAAGTTTAATCACGATAAAGGTTTTCTTAATCTGAATAAAGATTTACTGGCAGAACAAACAAACCTATTATCGGAAAAATTCCTGACATTAAAATAAAAAATAATTGATTCACTAACAAAAACAACTGAGCTTTTGGTGCGCATCAGGAACGTGATGATTGCAGAGCTCACTCTAATTCAACAAACTTATATGATAAAACAACTCTTATTCCCCGTAAACTATAATAGAGGTAGACGTGAGTATACACGCAAAAGTGTTGTGACGCTTTTACTTGTGGCATTGACTACGTTGTCCGTATATGCGCAGCAGGCCATTATAAAAGGCGTGGTGCTTGATGAAGGCTCAAAAGCTTCTGTGATTGGTGCTACCATCAGAATTAAAGGACAGGATGGAGGTGCTGCCTCTGATGCTAATGGTGACTTTAGCCTGAAAGTAAAATCGTTGCCTGCAACCTTATTAATCTCCAGTGTGGGGTACAAAAATCAGGAGATAGATGTATATGAAAATGAGCCTGTCACGGTTTACCTTTCGGAAAACGTAAATAAACTAAACGAAGTAGTGGTTACGGCACTCGGTATTTCCCGAGAAAAGAAATCGCTTGGGTATACTATGCAGGAACTCAAAAGTAAAGACCTGGAAAATACAAAAGAAACGAATATTCTGAATAGCCTAACCGGTAAGTTAGCCGGGGTTCGCATTACCAATTCTCAGGGCGACATGGGGTCATCGCGTATTGTTATCCGGGGTGAAACATCCATTGCCGGGAATAATCAGCCCTTGTTTGTGGTAGATGGTGTGCCGGTTGATAATTCGCAGATAAACACCGCCGGTGGAGCTGCAGCTTCGCGTGACTTTAAAAATGCAATTGCTGACCTTAGTCCCGAAGATATAGAATCATTAACTGTCCTGAAAGGCCCGAATGCGGCGGCTTTATATGGGTCGCGGGCTGCGCACGGCGTTATCCTGATAACAACAAAGTCTGGAAAGGGACAAAAGGGCTTGGGTGTTACGTTAAGCTCTGGGATAACTATTGCTCAGGTTGCTACTTTGCCCGATTATCAGAATGTGTTTGGACAAGGGTCCGATGGAAAGTTCAGCTATGTAGATGGTAAAGGAGGCGGTGTCAACGATGGAGTGGACGAAAGCTGGGGTCCTAAGATGGACGGACGACTCATTCCGCAATTTTTCTCAAACGGCGTTGCTGTACCTTTTGTTGCACACCCGAATAATGTGAAAGATTTCTTTAATACCGGACTTACATTTGATAACGGCATTTCTGTTGCAGGCTCGGATGCGAAATCGAACTTCCGTCTGGGAGTGAACAATCAGAAACAAAAAGGAGTAGTACCTAATTCTGAATTTAATAAAACAAACTTCACTATTAATTCGAACTATCAGCTGACTAAAAATATTAAGGTTGGGGTTACGGCCAATTACATAGTAACTGATGCGCCAACTCTTCCGGGAGGTCCGTCCGGCAATAGAGCCGCGGGAGTTATGCTTCAGTTTTTGTGGTCCGGACGTCAGGTGGATATGAACGAACTCAAGAATAACTGGAATAATAACTGGAACAATAGTTATTATAGTAATCCGTATTGGAATGCTTATTATAATACCACCAGTCAGCAGAAAAACAGAATAATTGGTGATATACACCTTGAAGCGAAAATAGCAGACGGGCTTAATTTTAAGTTTCGTACCGGAACCGACTACTATAACGACAAACGCAAATATACAATTAAGTATGGAACCAATGGAACTCCTTACGGATCGTATGCCGAGGATGCTTACACAGTGGATGAAAAGAATACCGAAGTCATTCTGCAATATACTAAAAAGCTGAATAGCGATTTTAGTCTTGATGCATTGGCCGGATTCAACGTGCGTAACCGTACCTATTCAAACAATTATCAGAAAGCTCCACGATTGGCAGTACCTGATTTATATACGCTCACCAATTCACGCGATCCATTGACATCGTCAAATTATTATTCTACTTTGCGGGTATATAGTGGATATGCTTCTACTCAGTTGGGCTATAAAAACTATGCTTATCTGAATCTGACAGCTCGTAATGACTGGTCATCGACTTTGCCTAGCAGCAACCGTTCTTATTTTTATCCATCCGTCAACGCAAGTTTGGTATTGTCGGAAGCATTGAATCTGAAAAGTAATGAGCTTGACTTTTTGAAACTGCGTGGCGGATGGTCCGAAGTAGGTAACGATGCCGATCCATATCAATTGTCTACAGTGTACAATTATCAAACAGCCTATAATGGAAATCCGATTCAAACATCGTCTCTAACGAAGCTGAATGCTAACCTGAAACCAGAAACTACCCGTTCGGCGGAATTTGGCCTTGAATCAAGTTTCTGGAAAAACAGATTACATCTGGATGTGGCTTATTACAATACGAATAGTTTAGATCAAATCCTTCAGGTGAATACTACTGCAGCCAGCGGTTATACATCGCAACTGATTAATGCCGGAAAGGTTAATAACCACGGTGTTGAAATTCAGCTGGACGGAACACCTGTGCAAACCCGTGATTTCAAATGGAACGTGGGGGTAAATTATTCAAGTAATAAGAGTAAGGTAAATATTCTTGATTATGCCGGACAGATTCAGAACTATACCATTGGCAGTTCGGGTGGGGTAAGTGTATTGGCATCCGTTGGACAGGCTTATGGAACGCTTTATGGTACTGCCTATCTGCGCGATGCGAGTGGAAACATTGTTGTAGGTGCTAACGGGTTGCCCAAAGCCGATTCGCAAAACAAAATACTGGGACATTATACACCCAACTGGTTGGGAGGTGTGACCAATACTTTTAGTTATAAACACTTGGATTTATCATTTTTGATTGATGCAAATGTAGGAGGCAAAATTTACTCAGGAACCAACAGAACCGGTAATTATACAGGTGTTTTGGCACAAACTCTCTACGGTCGGGATACGGAGCACGGCGGATTAAGCTATTATTATCCAAACAATAATACAAGTGGAACCAAAACTCTTTTAAATGGAAGTGCTGCTCCGAACGGGGAAACGTTATACGGCGATGGCCTGATTTTTAAAGGAGTATATGCCGACGGAACTCCGAATACAACCGTTATTAGTGCGCAGGATTATTACAAGGCTTCATACAATATTAGCGAAGCATATATTTATAGTTCAACTTATGTGAAGTTACGTGAAGTGAAGCTTACGTATAATTTTAGCAAGAAGCTGATTAAAAAGCTCGGATTTGAAGCTGCAAGCATCACTGCCACGGGTCGGAATCTCTTCTTTATTTACAAAGCAGCTCCGAATATCGATCCTGAAACAGCATTTAATACCGGTAATGCACAAGGACTGGAAAGTCTCTCGTTGCCTACCACCCGCACTTACAGCTTTAATGTCAATCTCAAATTTTAAAAAACAGGACTTATGCTTAAAAATATAGTATTTATACTCACGATTGCAATTGCACTAAGTGCTTGCAACAGTACACTGGATGATATAAACAAAAATCCAAATGCTACAGAAACGCCCTTGGCACCTTACCTGCTAACCGGTACACTTAAACAGGGAGCCGATTTATATTGGGATCCGAAGACAACTTTAATTCATCTTTGCTTTTTGTGCAACATTGGGCTAAGATTCAGTATACAGAGCCTGATCGATACAGTGTAGCAAATACTGATTTTGTTACGTTGTGGAACACCGGATATGCAACCCTGATTACGAATATGAATACGATTCTGAATTTTTCGGATGCACAGGCCAACTCCAATTATAAAGGAATAGCACTGACTTTGCGCTCGTGGACATTTTTGTTGCTCACCGATGCCTATGGTAGTATTCCGTATAAGGAAGTGGGAACAACCGTGACGCCTGCTTACAACACGCAAAAAGAAGTTTACACAGGCTTGTTGGCTGACTTAGCACAGGCTCAGTCTCTTCTTGCCACGGCTAACGGGACGGTAGCGGGCGACGTGGCTTATAACGGAGATATTACAAAATGGAAAAAGCTGGTCAACTCCTTGCGACTTCGCATTGCACTTCGCATTGCCGACCAAGAACCTGACCTAGCTAAGCAGGCCGTTGTAGCTGCTACCACCGATGCCGGAGGATTGATCAGTAGTAACAGTGATATATTTCAGTTTATTTATACCAGCTCGCCTCAGCAAAATCCGGCTTCGGCTTGGTTCGAAACCCGCGATGACTACAGAATATCTAAAACCATGGTGGATGAATTGTATGCACTCTCGGATCCGCGTTTGCCTGTTTATGCTCAGTTGCCATCTGACGTTACTGTAGGTAAATACGTTGGTGGAGCCAATGGCCTTTCGAACAGCGATGCCAACAGTCAGGGCTTTGCCAAAACATCAAAGCCCGGAACGTACTTTCTTACTTCTGCTTCGCCGGCCGTTATCTTCAGTTATGCCGAAGTGGAATTCGCACTGGCCGAAGCCGTGGCACGCGGCTATATAGCGGGCGATGCCGGGCAATTGTATAAAAATGGAGTTACAGCATCGTTCAATCAGTTTGGTATTACCGATGCCACGGTGATTGCCAATTACCTGAATCAGTCTGCAGTACAATATGATCCGACTAACTATGCCAAATCGATAGGTACACAGAAGTGGATTGCATTTTTCGGACAAGGACTCGATGCTTTTGCCGAATGGCGTAGATTGGATTATCCGGTGCTCACGGTTGGACCGGCTACGGTGTTAGATGGACAAATTCCTTCAAGGTTCTTTTACCCCGGTACCGAACAGTCGTTGAATGGTGTAAGCTACCAGGCTGCCATTGCCGTTCAGGGAAAGGATTTGCTTACCACCAAGTTGTGGTTTGACGTAAAATAACATAAAATAAACCTGCTTATCTGTTCTTCTCCTACTTATAGGGGAACAAAAGATAGGCAGGTTTCGTTTTACAGCATAAAGATTCAAGATTATGAAACAAAGAATAACCCTGCTCCTAATAGTATTCGTTTGGGTGGTGTCCTTCTCACAAGCAGTTTGGGGATGTACCACGGCTGTTGTTTCCGGAAAATTTACGGCAGATGGTCGACCATTGCTTTTCAAACAACGCGATACCCCTGATCTGGAAAATAAGCTGATGACTTTTTCCGATGGTAAATATCCGTATATCGGACTGGTGAATACCAAAGATATACTAGGTGTGGCGGTGTTTGGAGGATTTAATGAGACGGGTTTTGCTATCATGAATTCCGCATCGTACAACCTGAACCCGAACGACTCGGGCAAAGATGACGGCTGCGACGGCCAGATAATGAAACTCGCTTTACAAAAATGTGCCACAGTGGCTGACTTTGAGCATTTGCTCGACTCATTACCCAAACCATTGAATGTAAGTGCCAACTTTGGCGTTATTGATGCCAAAGGCGGAGCTGCTTATTACGAAACCGGAAATTACAGCTATAAAAAATACGATGCTAACAATCCGGACATTGCCCCACTGGGATATATTGTCCGTACCAACTTTTCGTGTTCGGGCAACAGAGAGCAGGATAAAGGCCTGTCTCGCTATCAGGCTGCTCAGGACCTCTTGTATCAGGCCTCTTTGACCAACTCCATTTCCGTGGATTTCTTTATTGGTGTTTCTCGAAGTCTGAAACAGGGCTTGACACATACCGATCTTTACCAGACCGTTCCGGCCACTGGCAACGAAGTTGTTTTTACCGCCTTTCGTGATTATATACCGCGCTACTTTACGGCTTCGTCCATTGTTGTGCAGGGCATAAATGCCAAAGAAAGACCTGAACAAACTACCATGTGGACTACGCTGGGTTCGCCTCTTAGCACTGTGTCTATTCCGGTGTGGCTTACTCCAGGATTAAAGCTGCCTGAAATTCTACAAACAGAACCTACAAGCGGAAAAGCAAAACTGAACGATTGGTCGCTGCAATTAAAAAAACAGATTTTTCCTATCCAAAGAGGAGAAGGACCCGACTATATTAATCTGGCTGCCCTGCTCACTCAGGATCAGAAAGGAATTCTGCAAAAAGTGATTCCCATTGAAAAGCAAGTGCGAACTCAGGCACTGATTTATCAGACCAAATGGCGTACCGCGGGAGTTGTAAATGAAAGAGAACTTGCTTCGTTTTACAGTTGGGTGGATAAATATGTGAGTCAGTCGTATCAGGATACATTTGGACTGTAAAGCGCTGCCAAAAAGAGATAAACTGTTTATTTTTGGACCAATAAACCTGATGGTGGATTAATATATCCGGCGCTGTTGTATCAATGAGCAGTAAGATCCGGTTCCTGCTATAAAAATAAAAGCTTTACTTCATTCATTAAACGGTAGAAGTAAAGCTTTTAAAATATATACCTGAAATATATGGGAGTGTTATAATGAAATGCTGGTGACAATAGATGATACGGTAACAGTCTTTTTCAATGTACCTCCGCTATATGTTCCTCCTGTATACAGTCCGTTGCTTAGGGTTCCCGTGCAACTTCCACCCGTGTAGATAGAATAGGTCGAACCGCTCACCAGACTGGATGATGAAAAGATAATGGATGTATAAGCTCTTTCCGGTTTGAATGTCACTACGTCATTACCGCTGGCATCCTGAATATGGAATAATGTAGAAGCAGCAATGGTACTGGTTGAACTTATCTTTAAACAATATTGGCTTGAAGAGTTACTAACTGCCTGTGTCGTTTGTGAATTTATAGCCGATGCTACCAGAAAACCTCCTGTCATCTTAAATGTACCGTTGTAGTCGATACCTACTTCGGGTTGCGATTTAGGTCCATGAACTATCACGGTACCGCCTGACATGCTGATACTGCCGTTACTATCCAATCCATCTCCTCCCGAAGCACTGATGGCTACGGTACCTCCTGTTATGGAAAGCAAACTACCGTCGTTCGATTCTCCTCCGTTGCCAAAGGATGCATTTAAACCGTCATCCGAAGCTGCAATATTCATCGTTCCGTTCTTTATCGTAATGTAGGGGCTTTCCACTCCTTCTTTCGAGGCGGTTATATTTATTGTTCCACCGTTGATCAGCACTAACGAATCGGACTTGAGCCCCTGGCTACCCGAAGCTGCAATGGAGATTGTTCCATCATTGATGATCACTCTCTTTTTAGCATGAATTCCATCCTTACTTGTAGATGAAAGATTGATGGTTCCCCCGTTAATAACAATGTAGCCATAACCCGCATCGGTATCGTTGTCCGATTTTAAAGCATGTCCGGTACCGGCTGTCGATTTTATAGTTCCTCCGTCAATCTTCAGATAGTCTTTTCCTCTTATACCATCATCTTTGGCAGTTGCGGTAATAGTACCGCTGTTTATCACAATCTGGTCGTCGCTGGAAATGGCATCGTTATAATTTCCGGTCACGTTTAATGCTCCCGTACCTGTAAATGCCAGGTATATGTTGCTGAAAAAAGCGGCATTAGGTTCGTCGGAGTTTGAATAACTGCTTGCATCCGTAAAACTATTTGTTGTTCCATCAGCCAAAAAGATTATGGCTTTGGTTGCCTTCTTTATATAAAATGGCGAACTGCTACTGTTTCCCATAGTTACCCCATTGAGTTTAATCTTTACAATGCCGGTATCTGCTTTCACCACAATTTGCCCGCTGGTAAGTGTTCCACTTATGATGTATTGCCCTGCTTTGGTAATGGTTGCTACCGTTCCGCTGATTGTTACATTAGCAGAGGTAGTTGATATAGACGTGGTATTTAATGTAATCTCATCTCCGGATGCAGTGCTCCAGTCATAATCACTTGATAATTCCGTTTCTGTTCCGGAGCTATCACTCCCTGTGGTTACTTCATTATTTGTGCTGCAGGAAACGCCAAATAAAGTGATGAAAAAAATGAGTATGATTTTTTTTGTATCTTTCATAACAATTATTTTTTTTAGGTTTGACATATGATTAAAAAGAGAAGACGTAACCCAGACCAAGAATATGTTTTCCTGTGGTTTCGTCGGAGTTTAATTTATTGTTAATGAGTCCATAGATATTAACCGAATTCTTTTTATTTATTTTATAATCGAACGATAGCGTGTATCGCATATTGTCAAATTTGTTTCCATCCGGATTATTGAGCTGATAGAACGACTCTACCGAAAATGCAGGAGTGATACGGCAATGAGGAATGTTATACGCTATTTGCATTCGGTTTCGCCATATCCATTCTGGGTTTATTTTGTATGTATCGATATTACCGTTGCTTTTAATACGGTTACTTTCATCTTTGAGTGTAACCTGTAGTTTCTCGCGTAGTGCGAAGCTGAAATTATTCCATTTCAGCTTTCCTGTGCTTGACACATTAAACCTATTTCGGATTTGATAGTTCCAGTATTTCTCGTCCCAGTTATTCATAAGCTGGTATCCTATTCCTACTTTTAATTGTTTCAGAATGCTATAGTCGGAAGAAAGACTAATGCTCCCGCGACTTATTCTATTCATATAATTAATAGTGCGTAACTCAGTTTCAACTCCAAAATTCCATTTATGCATCTTTTTCTCTATACCAATGCTTGTCCATGTTCCGTAACTATCCGACTGAGCTCGCAATAGTTGAACAGATAAGCCTAAAATGCTAAGAAATACAAGAAAGTTCTTTTTCATATGGATTACGTATTAGTTTGGATATTACAGTGTAAATTAATTCGGATAATTTTTCCTAATCGAATAATTTGGTTTTCGACTTGTTATTCATAATAAAATATCGTAATGTCAGCCACATCTCTCAAATAATCCATTTGATCTACTACAACCCTATGTACAGGTAAGCCGGTTCTATCCATCAATTCCGCAACAAGTTCATCGCGCTTATCGGGTTTTACCAACTCAATTCTTTCAAACTTTACCTGTTTTGATAACTCTTTTTTCAAGATCAGTTTTGTGTCAAGCAGTAAGGTTACGATGAATATTATACCACAGATAACGCCTGATTCATACGGATTCATTTGTATGCCGGATAATAAACCTAACGCCACAAAAATAAACAGGTAGGTCATATCTTTTATACCAATCCCCTCGGTGCGGTAGCGCAACATGGAGAACACGGCAAACAAGCCGAAGGCTGCTCCCATAGACATTTTTACCTTATTGAGCACAAATGTGAGCAGAAAAATCACCACATTGAACAAAATAAATGTGAAGATGGTATCCATCTTTTTGTAGTTAGGGTGATAAATGAAAACGATAATTAATAACACCGCTACCAGATCGATGCCCAAACTAATAAAAAAACTGCTCGTGATTTCAATCTCTTCTTTTTCTCTCATCTTTTCCACTTTTACCTTTACGGTTTCACTGTCATCACTTGCAGCTACAGTGGCAGCAGCAGCAGCGTTGGTACTTTGTGCTTGTGTTGGAGCAGGTAAAAAGGAGAATGAAAGGAGAATGAATAACAGCAGAATTAGTCTGCTAGACGTTTGAGTTACACAGTTTGTTGACATACAATAATTTTGATTTAAATTGGTTTGTTTTTACTTCTTGAACACAACCGGCAATTCCCAGACAATATTTACTCATCGAGGTAGTTGGGATGTGTTTCGATTTCATTAATTCAATAAATGCTGAGTTTTGGGCTTTGTCTTGTTTTACTTCCGCTATGACCAGGTTGGGTATCTCTTGTTCACTGTCCTTATAAATAGTAGTCATTCCAAAATCGATTGTGAGTCGTTCGGTTTTATTTTTATTCACAAGAGTTATTCGGTTGTAATTTATTTGTATAGCCTCATTTAGTGCTTTGCCGTAATAGTTGGTTTTCTTTTCTAGTAATAATTCTGATTCACCATCTATTTTGAATTCCTTCGATTCGTATTTTATCCTCGATTTTTGTGTTCGTCCGGTATTTGTTTTGAATTTTATCTCAAAGAAATTCAGATTCGAATCCACATAAGTTCTAAACCTGACTTTATACCGATTCAGTTTACCATTGTGATGTTTAGTATACATTTCGTAGTCGGGAGTGTCGAAATACCGTGTTTCGTATCTGCCATATCGTAATCCCGATATAGTTAGCACTCTGTAGAAAGACATCGACAATGCCAGTATTTCAGCCAACTGATTAATGTTGAACATATACTTGATGTCTACGCGATCGAGTAAGCGAACTTCGTCCATTTCTTCGAGGCTGATTGGCTCAAATTGTTTTATAATTTCGGAAATTGATTTCATCTGTTTGTTCTAGTTTAATGGGTGAAAAGTCATGAGAAAAAACTCATACACTGGTTAAAAACTTTCATTTGTGTGAATGAAAAGACGAGAAACAGTGCTTACAAAGTAGAAACGAGTAGAGATGAATCGTATAGGCAAGAAAGACGTTGAGATTTGACTAAAAATAGTTGTTTAAAAAGAATGATGTCTGATATTCGTCGGACTGATTATTCTGATTTTATAAAAAGATAATAATATTCATTATGTTGTAATGAATTTGTATCGCAAATGTAATATGAGGGTGTTATTAAAACAAAAAAATGAGGTAAAGAAGCAAAATGTTGCGGAAAACGTCAATTTTGCAGGCGTTTTTGGAATTCATCTTCAAACCGGTTACCGATTGGGATTTGTTTGTCTCCGAGGTTAATCATCTTATTGCGGATGCTTTCAATTTTGTCAATTGCCACGATAAAAGAGCGGTGCACGCGTACAAACTTGTCGGTGGGGAGCTTTTCCAGCATGTTTTTCATAGTCATGCGCACAACAATAGGCTTGCCGTCGTTGACATGAATTTTCAGGTAATCATCCAGACCCTCGATGTATAAAATTGAATCCAGCATCACTTTTACCAGACTATAATCTGCACGGATAAGCAGGTAGCGGGGACTTTGTTCTGTTGATGATAAATGGTTTTGCTGAAACGAATTTTGCACTTTGCCCACAGCTTGTAGAAAGCGGGAATAAGTGTATGGTTTTAATAAATAATCAATAGCATTGACATTAAATCCTTCGATGGCATACTGGGAATAAGCGGTGGTGAAAATTACCATCGTTGGCGTTGAAAGACTTTTATAAAAATCAATGCCATGTACTGATGGCATTTGTATGTCGAGGAATAATAAATCCACAGGGTATTTCTTCATGTACCGCATTGCTTCATGCGGATTGGTGAAGGTTTTTTCGAGTTCGATAAAATCAATATCGCTGCAAAATTTTTCAATAATCTTCAGAGCGGGTGGTTCGTCATCTATGGCAATGGCTCGTATCATGCTAGCTGTAGTGTTAGTTTGACGTTGAAATTCTGATTACTGTCTTGTAAAACCAGTTTGTGCATGGCCGGATAGACTAGCTTTAATCGTTTTTGAGCGTTTGTTAGCCCAGTGCCACTTTTGATTCTTTGTTCATTGTTTTGAACCTTATTATTGATGACTGTTAGTGATAATTGATGATCGGTGATGCTCAGATCTATTCCAATTCTGGAGCTTATCTCGGGATTTACACCGTATTTGAAT
>JAATGT010000116.1 GCA_015654525.1 Bacteroidales bacterium | reverse complement strand
TACCACCTGTTTCAATTCTATTGATTTAGCATCAGGTTGTTTACCTCCTATCGATAATTGAACTGTTCCGGGCTCTATCACGGCTACATTCTCATTATTCCGGGCTGCAAACTGGTTCGGGTTCAGTTCAAACTTCACTGTTTTGGTTTCACCCGCTTCCAGATGAATGCGTTTAAAACCCTGAAGCGAGCGGATTGCCTTTTTCAACTTACTGTCCGGCAATGAAACATAAAGTTGTACCACTTCGTCTCCTGCACGGGTTCCCGTATTTTTCACCTCTGCTTCTACAACAATATTTTCTCCTGCCTGAATGGTTTTCGGAGCATCTTTAATTGCATATTCAAAGGTAGTAAAACTTAAACCATATCCAAACTCATACAAAGGCTGACCATCGAAATAGCGATATGTTTTTCCTTTCATGTCATACACATCGAAAGCCGGAATCTGATTTATATTTTTATAAAAAGTAACCGGTAAACGTCCGGCAGGATTATAATCGCCAAAAAGAACATCAGCAATTGCGGTTCCACCCGCTTGTCCCGGATACCATGCCTCAACAATAGCCTGAATATTTTCAGCTTCCCAGTTAAATGCCAATGCACTTCCATTCAACAGAACTAAAACGGTTGGTTTTCCGAGTTTCCTGATCTCCCGAATCAGCTCAGATTGCGATTCAGGCAGTTTTATATCCAACCGGTCACCACCCGAAAATCCATCCACCTTCACGTTCATCTCTTCGCCTTCAAGTAACGGACTCAAACCCATACAAAGCACTACCATATCAGAGTTCTGAGCCAGTTTAACCGCTTCATTTTTCAGATTCTGATTGGGGATTTCCCAAAAGATGTGAACATTTGAATATTCCGTATTATTCTGTATATATTCAACCCGTATTTGGTAAGATTTACCTGCCTTCAACTGAACATATTCATAGGCAGTGCGTGAAGTATGATCATTATCTTTCCCGAATGTCAGCATTTTTCCATCCAGATAAAGCTTGAATCCATTCAGGGCTTCGCCTCCAATGGCATATCTTCCCGTTGTGGGAGGAACAAACACGCCATTCCAACGCACCGAAAACTGTTCGTACCTCATGTCATTGAATGGAGCCGTTGTCCACCAGGTAAAGTCAATATTTTTATCAATCCTTTTATGTTTTGCTTTCCCGTCTAAACTGATATTATCAAAATACTCAGCTACCAAACCACTTTTTTTGAGTGTTTTATCGGTAAAGAAATATTTTTCGGGAATTACAGTCAGACAAGGTAACCCTTCAGCCAGTGCACAGCCCTGAGCATATTTTATCTCTGCATTTGGCAGCTTTGCAATGATACCGTTTAAGGGAGTAACTTCACTTGAAGGATAACCATTATAATTGCCAAGCAAAATCTCACTATTATCAGCATTAGGTCCAATGACCGCTACACGTTTTATATCTTTACTGAACGGCAGCGTATTGCTTTCGTTTTTCAACAAAACCATCGATTTACGTGCAGACTCTAAAGCCAGCAACCGGTGTTGTTCACAATCAAGGACAGAAAGTGGTATTTGAGCATATTTTACATTTTCTTGCGGATCGAATTGTCCCAGTTTCATACGGGCAAGAACTAATCTCTTTACCGAAACATTGATTTCATCTTCCGTTAATAATCCCTTAGTAACTGCATTCAATAAAGATTTAGCATACGTGTCACCACAATTCAAATCAGTACCGGCTTTCACAGCCATAGCAGCTGCTTCCTCGGGTGTAGCCGTAACATGATGCGCATTTACATCATAGAAATCACGGATTGCCCAACAGTCGGAAACGATATAACCTTTGAAATTCCATTTATTACGCAACACATCTTCCAGAAATTTATTTCCACAACAAGGTATACCTTTAAACCGCTGATAAGCGCACATCACCGAATAAACTCCGGCTTCAGTAACCGTTCTTTTGAAATGCGGGAAATAAGTTTCAGCCAGATCATAATCATTTGGCCAGACATCAAAGGAGTGTCGGGTCGATTCAGGACCGCTATGTACAGCAAAATGCTTGGCAGTTGCCACCAATTTCATGTACTTCGGATAGTCGCCCTGAAGTCCTTTGATAAATGGAATAGCCAGCTCGGCTGTCAGATACGGATCCTCTCCATAAGTCTCCATGCCTCTTCCCCAACGCGGATCACGGAAAATATTGATATTCGGAGTCCAAAAAGTCAGTCCCTGATAAATGCCGCGCTTACCTTTATGAATATAATCATTGTTTTTAGCACGCGCTTCATCCGAAATAGCCACTGCGTTTTTATACATTTGATCAGTATCCCACGTAGCCGCCATACCAATAGCCTGCGGAAAAACAGTAGCCAGACCCGAACGGGCCACACCATGCAAACATTCATTCCACCAATTGTATGCCGGAATATCCAGTCGCTTAATCTCCGGAGAATCATAACGCATGAACTGTACTTTTTCCTCAAGTGTCAGCCTTGAGACCAAATCATCAGTACGCTTTTCAAAGGATAGAGTTGTATCCAGATATGGATCAACAGGCTTATTACTACTGAATAGACCTGCAAAAAGTATTAAAACAGGAATGTATTTAAGGTTATATTGCTTCTTCATACTGACTTAAGTAATAAATAATATTTAATGATCTATTTTCCGAAAGTAAAATACAGATAAACAGTATTGTAACTCGTAATTATTTACTTGTAGCTACTTCCAAATTACCAGCGGTTAATCCGATTGTTTCATCCACAACGCTGAATAAATTCTTATTCCACGCAATTATTGCTGCTCACCACCTCCATCGATGGTTTTTATTGTGCCATCTTCATTGTATTCCAACTCAACCACTTTGATACTTCGTAACCAAGTTCTACCTCCCGAAGGAACGCTATCATGATGGAAAAGGTACCATTTACCTTGAAATTCAAGAATGGAATGATGCGTTGTCCAGCCCACAACCGGAGTCAGAATTACACCAGCATAGGTAAAAGGACCATAAGGATTATCACCTATAGCATAACAAAGCCGGTGGGTGTTGCCTGTGGAATATGAAAAATAGTATTTATCGTTGTATTTATGCATCCAGGGACCTTCAAAATAGCGACGGTCGTGGTCACCTGCTTTTAGTGGCTCGCCGTTTTCGTCCAATATCAAGACATCACGGGGCTCTTCGGCAAATTCCAACATATCATCACTGAGTTTAGCCACGCGGGCGCATAAAGCAGGATCTTCATCCCTGGGTTCTGCCGGATTTTCAATGGCTTTATTGTTCCGGTAACGTTGCAACTGACACCCCACAATCCACCAAAATAGATATAAAAGTCTTTTGAATTATCTTCCAAAACGGCGGGATCAATCGTGAAACTTCCTTTTATAGGATCGCTCTGAGGATCAAACGGACCTTCAGGTTTATCACTTACAGCTACGCCAATGCGAAAAATATCGTTTTTATCTTTCAACGGAAAGTAGAGATAGTACTTACCATCTTTGCAAGCCACATCGGGTGCCCACAACTGACGACCTGCCCACGGTATATCTTTCACAGCCAGTGCCACACCATGGTCGGTCACTTCACCGTCCACACTATCCATCGAGAAAATATGATAATCGCGCATATCAAAATGATCACCATTATCATTTTCAGGAATGCCCGATTCAATATCATGCGAAGGATAAATGTAGATTTTAGCATTAAACACATGAGCCGAAGGATCGGCGGTATAAAGATCTTTGACCAGATATCGAGGAGTTTTCATATTTAGTTATCAATTAATTAACCCCCAACCCCTAAAGGGGAGCTGAGTTAGTTCTGTATTTACTTATTTCTTTATTAGTTGTGCAAATCAGTAGTTGAAAAATAGTCCGTAGGACTTATACATCCATAGAATAAACAGATAAGCCTGTTTATTGTCCTTAGGACATTCATATAATTCAATATTTATCCCCTGTGGGTAATTTGTTCAATCTGTTTTCATTTTCT
>JAATGT010000194.1 GCA_015654525.1 Bacteroidales bacterium | reverse complement strand
TGGTTATATACCATTTCATAAACAGGGATAAAATGTCCACGGCTTTTATCCGAAATCACCGTCCAGTCGGAATATCTGCCGGTAACGTCTTTCCATGTTGTAAAAGGCACGTTATCATCGCCCAAATTGTACCGGGCTACGTACTCAAAACCTTTAAGAAGTCGATTATCAAAAGCACTGTACAGATCGTCTCCCTGATTATACGCAATCTCACAAACTGTTGCCAATGCACCAATTCCTAACTGCGAATGCCCCTGATCCCGCCCACTTTCCTGAACTTGTCCTGTGGTACCGCTAATATAATTTTGAATAGTTCCGTTGTCATTTGCATTGTAATAAAAGTCGATTGCCTTATTATACATCGCCTTATTATCCAAATAAATAGCCGCTGAAATATAGGTCTTAGTTACTATAGGCCCCCAATTCCCGTTCGTATATGCTTTGGTTTTATAAAACGTTTCGCATACCGGAAGAAAAATAGTAGTTATCATCTTGTTTATCTGCCCCATTTGTTCAGGTGTCATGCCTTTGTAAGTATAACGAAGAATTTCCATGGCATTGACAATTTTCATTCCTTCCAAGCCCACCAAAAGTGGAGCATCATTCGTTGCCGGGATAAGCTTTAAGCTATCAGCATAAGCGCCCAAAATTTCCAACGTTTTCCTTGCATGGTTTTCATCTTTTGTCGCAATCCACATCAAAGCATTCAGGTAAGCAGCACTGAAATCGGCCTCCATTTTACTTTTTGTGTAGGCATATTGACCGTCGCGCGAAATAACTCTGAAAGGTCCATTCATCTTATATTGAGCACTGGCGCACGGATGATTCTTCAACAATTCATACGATCCGTATTCTGGCATCGTCTTCTTTGTTGCCACTTCAAATATGTGGTCCAAAGATTCCCGCGAGTGAAGAATGCCCGGATGAACAAAACTCCTTTTATGTTTAATATTGAAATTATTGATCGACTTATTGTTTTGTGCCGGAGTTTGAGCTGCTGCACAAAAGAAAAGTATCGCAAGTAAGAGTGAGATTGTATTTTGTTTTTTCATTTTACTCTTTTATTATTATTCGATTAGATTGTTATTTGTTATTGTCCTCAAGCTGGACAGCTTTTGCTTTTTTCTTTATTTCAAATCCCAATACACTACATATCGTTGACGGTGTATGCGATACAAGGGTTCAAGTATAACACCTTCCTTTATCGTTTTAAAAGTAAGATTGTCCAGTCCACTTACCGGAGTAAGTTCTTTTTCAAGATTCTTTGCGGTCAAACTAAGTGAGGTCTGCAAATCAGAAGGCACATTGAAATTATAGGTATAATAATCGTTATAAACTTTAGGATTTGAATACGGCGCCGGTTTGGGCATGTTTTCCGTTCCCATTTCACCCGCCAGAATAATAGGGCCATAAGCCACGGCAGCCTTATGAGCATTATCAGGCGTTGGGATCAAATGCAACTTCATAGCATAATTGATTTCCACTTTATCACCTGCTTTCCAGGTACGGTTTAGTTCAATATAACTTCCCGGCTTCTGTTTCAAGGTGATCGATTTGCCATTCACCTTTACAGTAGCACCCCATATAGCCCACGCTGGATAACGCACAGCAATGGTAGTTGCTGCTTTATTTACTTTTTCTATTATCAAACTAGTTGTTCCATTTTCAGGGAAAGTCGTTTCCTGACGCAAAACGAAGCCTTTTCCTTTCCATGTCAGTACCGAAGGAATAAATAAATTCACTATCAAACCTTTGTCGTTTTTGTAATAAATAGCTTCACCAAATTTTGCCTGATTCTCGAAACCTGTTCCAACACAGCACCAAAATGAACTATCAGGTGTACTGTACAACTTATGTGCTCCGGATAACATAGGTAGAAAATAAGCTATCATTCCTGTTTTATCATCCTGCTGACCGAGAATATGATTGTACAATGCTTTTTCGTAATAATCGGCATATTTCACATCGGGTTTAGCACAAAAGAGGTGACGGGTAAGTTTCAGCATATTGTACACATTACAGGATTCGCCGGTGTAGCCTGTCAGATGTTTGGATTGATGATCGGGCAGAAAGAAGTGCTCCTTGTCACTGTTGCTCCCTGTGCAATAAGCATGATGATCCACCACTGTATTCCAAAAGAAGTCAGCTGTTCCAAGGTTAGTAACGCTTCCCTCCAACTCATTATCACGCACCAACCCGATCAGCTTAGGGATATTGGTATTCGCATGTTTTGTATTCAGGTTATCCACATGCTCCTTCAAGGGGTCAAGTGCTTCGTTGTGGTAAAAGAATTCGGCCAACCATTTATCCTGCAGATTTCCTGTAATAGCGTACAGATTGTAAAACGAATCGTTCATTCCTCCAAATTCGTTGCAAAGCATTTTAGTGCGTTGCTCTTCGGTAAGTGGTTTCAACTTATTGTAAGCCCAATCAGCCATTTTTACGGCAATGTCCAACGCTTGTTTATTGTCGCAATAAAGGTACTGGTCAATAAGTCCTGAAAATATTTTGTGTAAAGTGTACCAAGGCGCCCAAACGCTTTGTCCGGCAATATTTCTGTCAATCAAATTTTGCGGGTATGCACTCAAGTAACCATTTTGTTTCAAAGCAATTTGCACTTCGGCCAGTCCTTTTACCAGGCTATCCGCTTTGAGTTTATACACCTCATTTCCGGTAGAACCATAAAACATAGCCAGTGCAGAAAGCACGTGTCCGGTAGTATGTCCGCGCAATTCGCAGTCGAGTGATTCCCATCCGGCCAGTTTCTGAACGGTTATATAACCACCTTCACGACCGCTAAAAACACCGGCATTAGTGCGGAAACTATGAAGCAAGGAATTTACTTTCAGCGACAAAATCCATTTGCTGCTACGTTCCATATTTTCCTTAAACGGGCTGTCGAGCAGGCGGACCTCCTGCAAATCGAAGGTGGTTACTGCGCTTGGTGTTTTATCTTCAAGGAGAAATTTTCCTTTGTGCTGCCCCGGATAATGCGATTGTGCAAATAACCCGGTTGATAAAAGAATTGCTATTGATAGAATGTAATTCCTCATATAAAATATGTAGTTCTATAAATTTACTTTTGAATATAAAATGATCGAGTTACAGGTTCCGCAGTCTGAACTTTGGGCTCAATGCTCCGTCCGTACTGCCACCCAACAACTGTTACTTTTACAGGAAATTTAGCCTTCGGCGGAATTGTTGTCAAAAGCAATTTTTCCTCTATTATTTCCGCCGGCCCTTCCTGCACATAAAAGTAAACGGGCATTCCGCTGCTGGTTGTTGCGTGCAAATCTACTGATCTTATGGATTGGCTGACGTTATGAATAGAATCAAAACTGATTTTTTGCTCTTTGCCCTCTTTGTTCGGATATGGAATGTGTAAATACATTTGTTGAACAGCACTTTTATAGTTAGCATCGCCATCATTAGACATAATCAGACACATATCCGCTGTACGTCTTACGTTGTTCAATCCCATACGGGAAAAACGAACGGTAAATGTGCTATCATTCACTTTCTCTACCGGACCACAAATACGAGAAATAACTATCTTTGTTGCTGTATGATTATTTGTTATTTTAGCATGTAAACTATCAGTAAATGCCGGCGAGATATGAAATGTAAGCCCGTCAGCTTCCGGTTCAAATTTTCCCAGATAGCGAGCAAAGTGCTTCAGATTAAATTCCAGCAATTCTTGATTTTGCACGTAACCGAGGTATTGTTCCTTTTTACCTCGCTGACGAGCATAAATGCGTTCAGTCAGTTTCGCTATATCTTTGTCGAAATACCAAAAAGCACTATCTCTATTCCCCACATACAATTTGTTGGGTGCAGCTATTGCTTCCGCCAACTGATCTTTATGCCAACGATCAACCAACCACCCATTTTGGGGATTAACCGGAATCAATTTCACAGGTTGGTCCATCGGACTCTTCTTTGGTAAACGGTATTTTACAGCCTTCTCAATAAACAATCCAAGGTATTCAACCAACTGCTCCGAGAAGTCAAAATGTCCACGACCTGCATCACACAAAAAAGAAATACAAGACTTCGGATGAGCCGTCTTATAATTCAGCGCCGGTTGCACGCGGGCTTCCCACCATTCGTATTCACCCTCCACCATCAAACCGGGAATGCCATCTATCTTCAGTTTACTCCAATCCAGGTTTGGACGCCCATAACCAGTTAGGTTTGTTGAAGGTGCATCACCATGGACCGAAAGAACAGCCAGCGTTCGTTCATTATTTTGAGCAGCAAAGTTCCACGGGAAAGTGGCCATGGCCGAATGCCCCATAGGTATAATCGGAGCATAGTTCAATTCAGAATAACCCGAAACCGCAGCCAGAGAATCCAGCATTTGATTAAAAACATCCTGAACATTTGTTTTTGAGTCCCAAACCTGATCTAATCCGGGTGTAATCCATATTTCGGCAATACCTAACTGAGCCATTTTCTTGCGAAATCCGGGATGTTCCAAAATACCTTCTTCCAACATATTATGGTTACCTACAATCACCGCTCTAACTTGTTTGCAGTTTTCGGGAATCCATAAAAAAGCACGCGGATGATCATTGGTCTCCGGCGAAATATATTTATTTACAGTTACAGACCATTGCCATTCTGCAGCAAAAACTGATGTCGTTGCAAAAATCAGAAATAACAATGCTATTGATTTTTTTCTCAAGATAGAATTCATAATAAAGATAGTTGACATTCATAGATGAATAAAAAGAATTCAAATTATTGCTGATAATCTAAAGCTACTCTCAATTGAAAGATACAATTATAGCTATAAATACGAAGCAAATCAACTAAACACTTATAATAACTCCCTAAAATATAATTTTTTCTCTGTTTTGATGTTGAAATAAGTAATTTGCCCGGTGACTTAAAAGCGGTAAGTAATCAATAATAATTAATGATATATTTTTTTAGGCTATACTCAGCTGATGACTGTTCACTGATAACTGCTTATATTCATTTAATCTTCAGTAAAACCTATTGGTTTCTGATTACAATTTATTAAAGCCCGCGTCTTTAATTACAAATCTATATCAATCAGTTTGCCATGATCATAACACGAGGTTGGAGTCAACGCTTTTTTTCTATTGTTTGTATTTTGATTGGAGCTTTCAGCCTTCAGGCTAAAAATCCGGATACAGAAGTAAACCGAACAAACAAATCCGAACATACTTGTTTTAAAATTTTTGTATGCGACTGGATGATTCTGAAGCGCCAGAAAATAGGAGAATTCGAATTGGCTCACGAAATCGGAGCCGACGGAGTAGAAGTGGATATGGGTTCGCTCGGTCAACGCGATGCGTTTGACAACAAGTTGAATAAAAAAGAATTTCAGGAGTTATTCCTTCAAAAAGCAAAAGAAAACAATATAGAGATTTCCTCCATTGCAATGTCCGGCTTTTATGCCCAATCATTTGCTCAACGGGAAAATTACAAAGCATTAGTTGAGGACTGCATAAACACCATGCAGGCCATGGGGGTAAAAGTGGCCTTTCTTCCATTGGGAGTACAATGCAATTTGAATAAAAACCCTGAATTACGTCCCCGACTAATTGAAAGACTGAAAGTAATCGGCAAAATGGCTGAAGACGCAGGAGTTGTAATTGGAATAGAAACAGCCTTAGATGCTAAAGGAGAGGTTCAGCTACTAAAAGATATTGATTCTAAAGGAATAAAAATCTATTACGATTTTCAAAATCCACTGGTTGCCGGACGAAATTTATACAAAGAGCTCCGGATACTGGGAAAGGACAGAATTTGCCAGATTCATTGTACCAACACCGATGGGGTAACACTGCCTAATGATAAACAGGTAAATATGAATAAAGTAAAAACTGTATTACAAGAAATGGGCTGGTGTGGTTGGTTGGTGATTGAACGTTCGCGCGACAGGAATGATGTACACAATGTGAAAAAGAATTACGGAACAAATACAGACTATCTCAAACATATTTTTGAACACAAGTGATAAGAATATAAGCAGGCCATAAGATTTAACGATCCGTTTTCTTACGTTTTAAGCTTATAAAATAGAGAATGGTGAGCATACACCCACCATTCTCCGATTTATTTCTATTTTTCACTATTGATAATCAAAATGATAATTGACTATCGCCACATCTGATACTCTTAGGTTTGTACTCACAAAAAAATAAAGAAAAAGCGAGATATATTTTCTTCTTTATTTGATACTTGAATCAAATTTTACTGTTGTAGGAAGTCGTTTTGGTAAAAATAACGTATCTTGTCGATAGCTTTTATACACATTTCCAGCTTTATTTATTTTAAAATAAATTGATCTATAAACATAAAGTACAGCACCATCTTTTTCAACCAAATTTTCAGGGCTAACAACACTGTCCGCTCCTCTTT
>JAATGT010000050.1 GCA_015654525.1 Bacteroidales bacterium | reverse complement strand
TAATGACCTTATCCAGCTTGTCGGGATCAAAATAAGCCATGTAACTATCGTATTCACTGTCGATGGAAAAATTAATTTCTTTTTCGCTGACTAGTGGACTAAAGTTTGACTGGCAGATATTATTTACAAAGTCGACAATGTCATTCTGCAGAATTTTGAGTTTCATATTTCCACTTTCGGTTTTCCGGAAAACAAGAATCTGCTGAATCAGTCTTTTTAGTCGATTAATATTATCCTTCATAATATCAAACTGAGCGGAATCATCCCTGTTTTTCTTCTGTAGTCTTTCTATCAATAGCATGATGATAGTGAGTGGTGTAAGCAACTCATGTGAGATATTGGTGAAGTAGCGCAGCTTAATCTGAGCTAACTCTTCCGATTTTTCTTTCTCTATACGTGAGATTTTCACTTCATTACGAAGGCGAATACGGTTAGCTACTGTCTTGGAACTAAAATAAGTAATTCCTCCGATTAAAACCAGATATACCAGATAAGCCCACCAGGTCCGATAAAACGGAGGGAGTATAATTATCTGTAAAGAAGTGATCTGATCGCTCCAGGTTCCGTTCTCGTCGCTTGCTTTCACCTGAAAAGTATAACTCCCATCGGATAAGTTGGCGTAGTTCACAAAACGTCTGTTGTTTCCCATATATACCCAGTCATTGTTCACTCCGCTGAGTTTGTAGGCATACTGAATTTTATCTGCTGACGTGAGATTAAGGGCTGAGAATTCCAAACTTACGTCATTATCAGTATTACGAAGGGTCAGTTGTCTTTTCTTTGCATTATAGTATCTCTCGGTTTCATTGTCAAAGATTGATTGGTTTTTTACTTCAATGTCCGTGATAACTACTTTTTGTTGTGAAGATGGTTTCGAATTTAATATACTTGGAGTGAAAGCACAAAAGCCTTTATTTCCACCAAACATCATTGTTCCGTCCTGTAATTTGATACAAGCATTCTTGGCAAATGAACTGACTAAAATACCATCAGACTGTGTGTAGTATGTCGTAACATGATTGGCCGGGTTGAATCGGATAATTTTTTTAATTGTCGAAATCCATAATGTGCCTAAATCATCTTCCAGCATCTCCAAGACCGATTCTTCTGTTATTCCATACAGTCGACTCACATCACGCATAGAGTTGTTTTTTTCGTCATAGAAATAAATGCTGCCCACCCGGGTTCCTATGCATACATCCCCGTTTCTGCGACAGCAAATGGACTGGATAGAATTGCTTTGCAGATTTCCCATCCTTTTACTGAAAGTCATTATAGTGGAATAGGGCTTTTTTCCACCCGATTTTTGCAATTTGATAACCCCCTGTTTATCGCTCCCCACCCAGATATTACCTTTTTTATCTTCACGAATAACTGTGACATTGGTAATGTTGGGATTGACCAATGATACTTTATTACTTCCAGCTGTACGTCTGTACAAACCACTATCAGTGCCTATCCAAACGTTTCCTTGCGAATCTTCCCAAAAACAGGTAATGGAGGATTCTTGATTATTCATAATTCGAAGAGTCTTAATCTCATTAGAACCGCCGACTTTATCGCTTATTATGTAAATATCATGTTTGCCTTCGCTACTTAGCCATATTTCATGCGTACTTTTTATTCTTGTAATAGCACTTACACTTTGTATTTTTCTGATAGAGGGTTGTGTTGGGGGATTTATGTCACCAGTTTTAGGATTGAGGACATATAATCCGAGCCTGTTGAGAATAACATATATAAATCCATCTGCCGATTCACAAAAGCCCACTACAATGGGAGGAAAACCGACTCTCTCTTTTAATTTTTTCAGCGAGTTGGTATGTAGTGATGTGTTGTTGAAGTTTAATTTGAAAATACCTTCACCTACCGAACCCAACCATATATTACCCTGCCGGTCCTGAATAATTTCATGAAAAAGTTTGTAATAAGGTTCAGGGAACATAGATTCAGAATCAATCTGATTGTAGGTATTATTTTCTTTTTTCTCTAATACAACTAAACCGGTGAATGAAACGACCCACACATAACCGACCTTAGAATCTTTTACAATGCTGTACGTGATGTTACTGATAGAAGTGGGTTTTCCGTTTTTGAGAATGGTAATCGGTTTAAACGGATTTTGAGGCAATGCGTTTACATCCATAGAGTAGACGCCATCACCCCAGGTGCAAATCAAAAAATGATCCGGACTCTCTTCAATCATTCTAAAAGGATGGTTGGCAGAACCAATAGAAGGGAACGTACGAAAATCAGACGATTTGTCCTGAAACAAAGCCAGACCTTTGCCTAATACCCATATTCTTCCTTTACTATCCTGGTATATACTTGTAATGCTGTTGCCAGGGATAGAATGTTTGTTGGTAGGATCATTTTTATAACATATGCTTTTTCCGTTGGGGAATATTCTGACCAGACCATTTTTGTTGGTAGCAATCCACATGCTACCCGATTTATCTTTGAGAATTGAACTGATCCGATCCCGACCAATATAATTATTATCCAGTGGTTTGATGGAATAATTGCTTTTATCTATAATATTAATACCTTCTAATGTGCCAACCCACAATCTGTTATTGTCATCTTCTGCAATATACTGGATACCGTTATTTGTTAGCCGGTTTTGATTCGTGGAGCTTGACCGGAATACCTTTACCGAATAACCATCAAACCGGCATAATCCATCTTTAGTTCCGAACCACATATAACCTTCTTTGTCATTATACAACCGATTGATAGAATTTGAAGGAAGTTGGTCAACGTAAGGAAAGTGCTGAAAACTAAATTGTCCAGAACTTATGGTTGCTTGTGTCTGGGTGAATGAGAATATAAGTCCGAATAAAAATAGCGTGCGTTTTAGCATATTTTGTCTCATTTTAAAGCGACATTACTTAGCGGATTGTGATTTGTAATAGATAAAAGGGAAACTGAATAGGCACATCGTCTATTGCAAAAGTAATGAATTTTGTTCTGCTTTTGCATATAGCTTTATGAAAAAGAAAATATGAACAAATTCAAGTTGTGGATTAACTTGCTTTAGTGTCTTATCGAAGTGAGCATGTAGCTGATTGAAATTATATATATCCGTATTATTCTACGGAGGTTCATTTTATTTCATACAAAAAAAGATACCATCTCGGATATCTTTTTTTGTATGAAGTAGCTAAGTTTAGCTTTAACCGTGATTACTTCTTTGTTTCAAAGGCGTAAACCGTGCTTTGTTTGTATTTTTCGCCCGGTTTCAATACCGAAGATGGAAAATTAGCATGGTTTGGAGCATCCGGATAGTTTTGCGCTTCCAAAGCAATACCTGTACGGTAGTTGTGTTTTTCACCACGTTTGCCGGTGTCTTTTCCATTCATAGCGTTTCCACTGTAAAATTGGATAGCAGGTTGGTCAGTGCTAACTTTCATCACAATTCCGGTTGAAGGTTCATATACTTCAGCAGCTAATGAAATTTCTTTCCCTTTTTTGTTTAAGATGAAATTATGATCATATCCTTTTCCGTATTTCAATGCTATAAAATCGGCCTTGACGCGTTCGCCAATAGCAGTTGGTTTTCTGAAATCCAATGGAGTGTTTTCTACATTCGCAATTTCACCGGTTGGGATAAGCAATGAATCGGTTGGTGTATATTTATCAGCAAAAATAGTAACAACATGTGAATCGATTAATTGCGCAGCTGTTCCGTGCAAATTGAAATAAACGTGTGAGGTTGGATTCAAAACAGTTGGCGAATCAGTAGTAGCTTCATAATTCACAGATAATTCATTGTTAGCTGTAATGGCGTAAATTACCTTGATTTTTAGATTTCCAGGATATCCTTCTTCACCTGCGGGCGACAGATAACTAAGCTCAATAGCGTCTTCGCCTTTTTCATTTTTAAATGGACGGGCATCCCATACCTTAGTATAAAAACCATTTGCACCTCCGTGTAATTGATTTCCATGGTCATTCAATGTAAGTTGATAAGACTTACCATCCAATGTAAACTGGCCTTTGCCAATTCTGTTTCCATAACGTCCCACAATAGGACCGGCAAATAAATCAGTGGCATTTAAATAACCTGATATTTTCTCAAATCCCCAGACAACGTCCTGAAAGTTTCCAGCTTTGTCGGGGACCCATAAGTCAACTAACCGTGCCCCGTAGTTTGTTATCTGGGCGGTCATTCCGTTGGCATTTTTCAATGTGTAGATAGATACCTTCTTGTTATTTACAATCGTGTCAAAATTACTTTGTGGAAAAAGCTGAGCATTTTTTTTGTTAGGTGTACATGAAGTACAAAAAAGTGCCAAAACAATAAATGATAAAAAAACGTTTTTCATGATAATACAAATTAAATTATTAAAATTCAAAGTATTGAAAAATTAGAATAAGGATAAACACGCCGGTTTGAACTGTGATAAATTATGAATTCTAATCTTCCGAACTCCGGCTCTCTATCTGAGAGACCGAAGTTGGAAGATGGTGTAGTTTTTTAGTTTTATTTACAGGCAGGCATGCTGCATAGTGCTATATAGCACTGTATTCATTTTTCTCAAGATCAAACCAATTGCGGTTTACAAGAAATACCAGTAGAATGTAGCACACAGAGCCACTACACCAAGAGATGCAATAACATCCCACTTGTTCCAGCTCTCACGGATCATTTTCTTATAGTCACCGGTGAAGGTAATAGCATCCACTTGTTGAGCCGTTGGCTTTGGAGTGAAAAACGATACTACAACCATAAACAACATGATGAAGACAAGTAACCAGATCTCAAAGATAAGCCAGTTTGTATGCCAAAACCAATGGGTAGATTCCCAGAACGAGCCTGTCATTACGTCTTTACCTGTATTTGTAAAGATATTGGTCAGCAAACGTGCCATACCAATAAGAAAGCCTACTATTAAACCAGCTTCACCAGCTTTTGGTGTAATTCGTTTAGAGAAAATGCCTAATACGAATACGGCCACCATGGCAGGAGCAAGTAGCGATTGAATACCTTGCAGATAGGAGTAAAGGCTACCAAGACTCATCATAACCGGAATCCAACCCATACCAAGTATCACAACCACAATTGTTGCAATACGACCTACCAAGACATATGTGGCCTCGCTTTTATCTTTATACATAGGCTTATAAAAATCTTCCGTAAATAGCGTAGCACAAGAATTGAAGAATGCCGCCAACGAAGAAACCAATGCAGATACAAAGCCGATGGTAACAATACCTTTCACACCGGCGGGTAATACAAACTTAACCATGGATCCAAAGGCTGTATCCGGATTCTCAAGCGTAAAACCGCTACCGGGACGCGCTGCCAGAGCAGCTGCAATCATACCGGGTATAAGGAACATAAATACAGGCAGAATCTTGAAATAACCGGCAGCGATAGTACCCCTGCGCGCCCGTTTCATTACAACGTCGTTAGCCTCACCTTTTGTTTGTCCCAATACACGTTGAACGATGTGCTGGTCGGTAGCCCAATACCAGAAACCGATAATGGTTGCTCCGATGAATACCCAAAAACCAGGATAATCGTCATACATGGGGTCGCCCGTTTCAAAGTGGAACATGTGGTTGGTTCCGTAGTGATGACCGTCTGTACCTACATTTAGTGTTTTAGCATGGTCAAGCATGGCAGTCCAACCGTGAGCAATACTACCGTCTCCAAGTGCCGATAATCCGAGGAAAAGTACAAGGAATGAACCAATGATAAGAATAGGCGTTTGAATTGCCGACAGGGTCATAACACCCTTCATACCGCCAAAAACGGTAAAGAGGCCTGTTAAGACTATCAAACCGATAGCTCCGTACCAGAAAGGCAAGCCAAGAAGACTCTCCATGAAGATACCACCGGTAAATGCTGTTACACTCACTTTGGTCAGCACGTAGGCTATAAGCGTAATGATAGACAACCACGAACCTGTACGAGGTGTGTAGCGATTCTTAAGGAAGTCGGGCATGGTGATAATTTTCCCCAATTTATTATTCATAAGTTGGTAGAACGGTACAAAGAGCCAGCCCAGGATAAGAATCATCCATCCCTGCATTTCCCAGTGTGCCATACCTACACCCGACTTTGCGCCGGTACCGGCAAGTCCTACAAGGTGTTCCGAGCCAATGTTTGCAGCAAAGATAGCTGCACCAATGATATACCATGGTTCGCCTTTACCAAACAGGTAGTCTTCACTGTTGGCACCCTTTTGCAACCGTTTATCTTTTTGTACCGTGCGCCATACAGCCCAAGATACAGCACATATTCCGACCGCGAGAATAACCCAGTCGAGCCAAATAAATTCATGTGAACTCCAATTCATTTTTTGTGTGTATTATTGTTTTGATTTAAGAGAATAATTCTTTTTCAGTGAACTTACCCAGTTTCAAGTAGTCCTTATACAATTCACGGTACACGGCAACATTTTCTTTGTTCGGATAAAATTCCGAAGCAAAGCCCATACCCATTGCTTTTTGTGCATCTTCCACCTTGTCGTAAACACCTGCTACCACAGCAGCAAACATAGAAGCACCAAATGCACAGGCTTGTTCTGCCTTAGCCACTTTGATGGGCATGTCCAGCACGTCGGCCAATGTTTGCATTACAAAAGGTGATTTCAGTGCAATACCACCAATACCGATAATTTCTTTAATTTCCACGCCATTCTGGATGAAACGATCGACAATAGCTTTTGATCCGTAAGCAGTGGCTTCTACTAATGCGCGGAAAATCAGCGGTGCAGAGCTTGCCAGATTTAAACCAGTGATAGAACCTTTAACCAGTTGACTGGCATCCGGCGTGCGGCGACCATTCATCCAGTCGGTAGCCAGAATGCTTGATTCCGAAACCGGAACTTTAGCAGCTTCCACAGACAAGGCCGGGATAATCTGATCCAGCGTTTCGTCAATCAGTTTTTGTTTCGTATCAGCATCAATCAGGGTTGATTTAGCCACAATGTTTTCGATTGGCCAGGCCAGTACCCGTTTAAACCATGCGTAAATATCACCAAAGCCAGATTGTCCGGCTTCCAGTCCTATCATGCCGGGAATAACCGAACCGTCAACTTGTCCGCAGATACCCGGAATAAGTTTATGCTCCATTTCTTTGTAGCTTGCTACCATGATGTCGCAGGTAGAAGTACCGATAACACGTACCAAAGCACCCGGAGTCACTTCGGCTCCAACAGCTCCCATGTGACAATCGAAGGCTCCAACAGCAACAGCCACCTTGGTGGTTAATCCTAAACGAGTAGCCCATTCATCGGTCAATACGCCCACTTTCTGATCGCTGGGATAGGTGTCGGCATAAAGGCGATCCCGGTATCCTGCTAAAAGCGGATCGAGTGCGGTAAGGAATTGCTCGGAAGGTAACCCGCCCCATTTTTCTAACCACATAGCTTTATGTCCGGATGCACAACGACTACGGTACATGGTAGCGGGGTTGGTCGTTCCGGTAATCAATGCAGGTAACCAGTCGCAGTGTTCCACGATGGAATAAGCTGCATTGCGTACTTTTTCGTCAGCACGCAGCACATGCAATGCTTTAGCCCAAAACCATTCGGAAGAATAAATGCCTCCTTCATACGAAGAATAGTCAATGTCCCATTTGGCACACAGATCATTTATTTCTTTTGCTTCTTTGATGGCTGTATGGTCTTTCCACAACACAAACATGGCATTGGGGTTTTCAGCAAATTCGGGTAGTAATGCAAGGGGAGTACCGTTTTTGTCGGTAAACACAGGGGTGCTTCCGGTAGTATCAAAAGCAATACCCACTACATTTTCAGCTGTTCCGGCAGGACATTTTGCCAAAGCTGTTTTCACAGTGTATTCCAGTCCTTCAACATAATCGAGCGGGTGCTGACGATATTGATTGGCAGTGGGGACACAGTATTTTTCTTCGGCCCAGCGTGAGTAATATTTTATAGCAGAAGCCATTTCTTCTCCGGTGTTGGCATTTACCACTACTGCCCGACAGGAATCGCTTCCGTAATCTAAACCTATGACGTATTTCATTTTATTAGTATGTAAGCTGTAAGCAGTAAGCGGTAAGCTTTTACTGCTTACTGCTTACCGCTTGCTGCTGATTAATTATCTAAGAGCTTTATTCAACATGTAATACACTTCGTTGTTACGAATATCTTGTTTGAAAGTGCGGATATTGGTATCTTTGTCGATAGTCAATAATTCGAGGTCTGCAATTTCAGCATAATCTTCCAGCATCTCTGTAGTGACGGAGAAAGAGAAGCTTGAGTGGTGAGTACCACCGGCAGTGATCCATGCACCTGCACCTACTTCAAGGTTTGGCTGTGGAATCCACAATGCACAGGCAACAGGAAGTTTTGGCAATGCTTTAGGCTCGATCACTTTCACTTCGTTTACAATCATACGGAAACGGTTACCCATGTCCACTATAGTGGCAGCAATACCTTCGCCTTCGTGACCCTGGAACACCAGACGGGCACAAACGCCAGCATCACCAATGCCTAAGAAATGTACTTCGATACGTGGTTTTGCTTTGGCAATATCGGGATTAATTTCCAACATGTGCGATTGTAGGATGGCGCTGTTAGCTCCATCGAAATTCAATACATAATCTTCGAGGAATGATTGTCCACCGGCAAGGCCCTGACCCATTACCCACATGGTGCGAACCAGTGCAGCTGTTTTCCAGTCGCCTTCAGCACCAAATCCGTAACCTTCGGCCATCAGGCGTTGAGAAGCAAAACCCATCAATTGAGTCATACCTTCCAGTTCGTTGAAGCTGGTCGTGAATGCAGTTGCATTATTAGCTTCGAGGAAGCGGCGCAAACCGATTTCCTGGGCAGCAGCCTGACGTACGGAGATGTGTTTTTCTGCTCCTTTTTTACAATCAGCGGCGAAATCGTATAGTTTTTCATATTCGGCAACCAGCGCATCAATTTCAGTTTCGGTCACTGCATTTACGTAAGGCACCAGTTTAGCGATAGGTGCATTGTCTACGTGGTAACCCAACCGAATTTCGGCTTCTACTTTGTCACCGTCGGTTACAGCCACATTGTTCATGTTGTCACCAAAACGAATGATTTGCATCGATTGAGCATCGGCCCATCCGGCACACACGCGCATCCATCCTGAGATTTTATCGTGTGTTGATTTGTCTTTCCAGTAACCTACCACTACTTTGCGTGGTTTGCGCAAGCGGCTGGTAATAAATCCGAATTCACGGTCGCCATGAGCCGATTGGTTCAGGTTCATGTAGTCCATGTCAATTTCCGACCAGGGAATTTGCCCGTTGAACTGGGTGTGAAGATGGAGCAATGGTTTTTTATAATCCATCAAACCATGAATCCACATTTTGGCAGGAGAGAAAGTGTGCATCCAGGTAATCATACCAATACATTTGGTATCACCGTTGGCAGCACGCATAATTTCAGAAATTTCAGTTGAGGAATTAGCTGTTCCTTTGTAAACGACTTTGATAGGAAGGTTACCTGATTCGTTCAGACCTTTAACCATTGCATTTGAGTGTGCATCTACACTCACTACTGCGTCACCACCGTAAAGCAACTGTGCTCCGGTAATAAACCACACTTCATAATTTTCAAATTTGAATTCCATGATTTCTAATGTTATTTGTAAGTTGTTGTTTTGTTTAAATATTTAATTGGTCAGAATTAACTGACATTATTTTTTATTTCCTGTAAGCCTGTTTTTCATGCAAACCTCCGGCAAAAGACAGAAGCTGTTGAATAACCGGCTATAGCATATAATCCTTGTTGTTTAAAACGAAATCACGCGTTTGTGATCCGCAGGTATTACTCCGAAACCTTGTTTAAAGTACCTCCAACGCAACAATAGCCTTGGCCGGAATAGTTATTGTCAAACCGGTTTTGCTTGTTTTGACATCTTTGAACGGAGCCGGAGCCACCACGTTTGGATTCTCGAAGGTGTTGTAAGCATCTATCGTTTTTGCAGTCAGAATGGTGCCTGTAACTTTGGTTACCTTCGTGTTTGACAGATCAATCGTTATTTTTTGTTCTTTATCGGGATTGACATTAGCCAGTGTGATATGGATTAATCCTTTTGCGTCTCTCGATGCCGAAGCACTTACGGAAGCAAATTTCTTATCATTTGACGACAAAGAGTCGCATTGAATGTCCAGAGGTAGATTGGTGGCACCCATGTGTACTTTGTACATGTTAAATACATGATAAGTAGGGGTAAGCACCATTTTAGAATCATTGGTCAGAATCATAGCCTGAAGCACGTTCACCACCTGGGCAATGTTGGTCATTTTTACACGCTCTGTATATTTATTGAATACATTGAGGGTAAGAGCAGCTACAAAAGCATCGCGTAAAGAATTTTGTTGGTACAGGGCCGACTTAACTCCCGGTTCCTGATCCCACCAGGTACCCCATTCATCCACCATCAGACCCACTTTGTGTTGCGGATCGTGTTTATCCATGATGGCAATGTGTTTTTTTACTACATCTTCAATTTCCAGACACTTATGCATGGTCCACAGGTATTCGTCTTTATTAAATTTGGTGGCTGAACCTTTGCTGCCATTCCAACCTTTGCATGTATAATAATGTAATGACACGCCTTGCATACGATCTCCTACATTATTCATCAACGTTTCTGTCCATTTATAATCGTAATCGCTCGCACCACTGGCTATTTTGAATAATTTGTTTCCATCATATTCGCGACAATAGGTTGAATAACGGCGATACAGATCGGAATAATAATCGGGGGTCATATTTCCACCGCATCCCCAGCTTTCGTTACCTACGCCCAGGTACTTTAGCTTCCAAGCTTTATCGCGTCCGTTCTGGCGGCGTAAGCGGGCCATAGGGCTGTCGCCTTCCGAGGTGATATATTCCACCCATTTAGCCAGTTCTTCTACAGTGCCGCTACCCACGTTACCACTCAGGTAAGGTTCGCAACCCAGCATTTCGCACAGGTTGAAAAACTCATTGGTACCAAAACTATTGTCTTCTATTACACCACCCCAGTTGTTGTTTACCATTTTCGGACGTTTCTCACGTGGTCCGATACCGTCCGTCCAGTGATATTCGTCGGCAAAGCAACCACCCGGCCAGCGCAATACCGGTATGTGAAGTTCTTTAAGAGCATTCAGTACATCGTTGCGGTATCCTTTGGTGTTGGGGATCGGAGAATTTTCGCCGACCCAGATGCCCCCGTAAATGCAGGTGCCCAGGTGTTCGGCAAATTGTCCATAGATTTCTTTATTGATTACATTTTTCCCCTGATCGGCATGAACCGTAATCTTCGAAGTGCCGGTTTGCGCCGACAGACTCACGGAACCTATCAAGAGGATTGACAAAAGTGTTTTTTTCATTGCAATGTTGTGTTTTATTTTATGGTATTGACTAAAAGATCTGTTGTTGTTATTTTGTGTCTCGTTTCGTAACCGGAAATCACCAATCACTAATCATTGATTACTAATTATTGATAACTAACTGTCTATCATTGTCCGTAATATGCTCCCGGCCCGTGTTTGCGGTAAAAGTGCTTTTTGATCAGTTGCGGATTCATGGTCAGCTGCGGATTTATGCCATAAGCAATATAAGCCATTTTGGCCACTTGTTCCATCACCACTGCATTGTGCACCGCGTCGTTAGCATCTTTTCCCCAAGAAAAAGGTCCGTGATTTTTGACCAATACTCCCAGAATAAAATCAGGGTTTAGTCCGTTAAACCGTTCTACGACTACATTCCCGGTTTCGAGTTCATATTCCCCTTCTACTTCGGCAGTCGTCATGTCGCGGGTACAGGGAATGGCATCGCTGAAATAATCGGCATGCGTTGTACCAATGTTCGGGATGTCGCATCCGGCTTGTGCCCAGGCTGTAGCGTAAGTAGAGTGGGTGTGAACCACACCTTTAATATTGGGGAATGCTTTGTAAAAAACCAGGTGTGTGGCTGTGTCCGACGAGGGTTTCAGTTTTCCCTCCAGTATTTTTCCGTCCAGATCCACTACCACCATATCTTCTGCCTTCATATCGTCGTACGACACACCCGAAGGTTTGATAACTACTGCGCCTGTTTCGCGATCGATGCCGCTCACGTTGCCCCAGGTGAAAATGACCAGTCCGTGTTTTACCAAATCCAGATTGGCTTTGAATACTTCTTCTTTTAATTTCTCTAACATAGTTTCTTTTTGTATTTTGTATAACAATATGTGTTAGTTTTACACTTAATAGATCAAAAAAATTTAAAGTGAGAAATGCATTCCCTGTTCAATG
>JAATGT010000018.1 GCA_015654525.1 Bacteroidales bacterium | reverse complement strand
TACAGCTTACACTTTGAGCGACACTGTTATAAATGGAAAGAGCTGTTTTCTGCTTGTCATTATTTTAAAAAATAAATCGCTGGTAAATGGAAGGCTTATACCTAACAGGCTCGCTGAAGAAATAGACACCCATTACGAATTAATACTTGATAAAAAGACTTTTCTTCCCTTGTTTATAAAACAACCCAGTGTTGATGTCAGACAGCCTGATGATTATTTTCTGGTAGCATTTACAAACTATAATTTTAATTATAAGCCTAAGGAAGACAGTTGGTCATACACAACTTACGAGAAAGAATATCCCGCAAGTTTCAGTGACCATTAAATAACTTTCGGAAGTTGCTGAATTAAAATAATAATAAGGGCACAATTAATATAAAAAAAATAGCAATATGAAAAATTATCTTTTGATTTTAGTATACTGCTTCGCAGTAATCTTTGCAAATGCTCAATCCGCAAACGAATTGAACAACAAGATTTCTAAAACAGTCGCTCAAATAGATTCGATTAGAAATGCCGACTCAGATTCAAAATCCGAATCAATACTTGGGGCAAATAAACAACTTGCACAAAACATTATTGCATATGCAGAAGCAACGCCCGGCTTTATTGCGCAAAATGTAAAAGGCAATCCTCTTAACACTGATTTTTTCTTTAGCACTATTTCCGAAGATAAAAAATTAAGAATCGTTTGGTGGGACGATCAAGGTGGCGGCACAACAAGAAACTATGATTATATAGTATTCTGGAATGCCGGCGGTAAATTCAATCATAAAACATTTGTATCAAACATAGAAGGTACTGATGCTGCTCATATTTATTATACATATATCGATTCGGTTATACATCTTAAACAACAAAGCGGGGACGATTTGTATTTTGTAATGGGCGCCACTTCCGATGGGCGTTTTTCTTACAATCAACACATATTTTGTTATAAGATTACTGCATCCGGAGAATTTACCAATGATGCACTTGTCTTTAAAGCCGGCAGCAAAATGCTATCACAGATAGATGTGGATTGCCCGTCATACCACGATGAAAACGGCGACGTAGGTTTTTATCAGCTTTTACATTTCAGTAAAGACAAGCAGGTACTTTATGTTCCCATATTTCCAGATTGGCAAAGTCAGCGTGAAAAAGATACCGAACGAGCCGATACCACCGGCACACGAAAATTTTCATATTTCAATTATCAGTTCGATGGAACCAATTTTGTTTATACGCATAAAAACAACCAGGATTAAAAAGGCAGGAAGGATAAGCGGCAGTAAAACTACAGCGGATATAAAACGCCCATTGTCCGAAACTTGCAACTCCGAATAATAATAATTGAACACTCTTAAAAATATATCATCCATCTATGAATACTACTTTTGAATATTTTATCCAAGAAGGAAATGTATATAAGATGAAAACTCGTTACGGTTATTCTTTGTTTGGAATGATCCTGTTACTTTTTTGCGCTTATATATGTTATGATATCGGATATCCGGTTATTGCCGTTTTGTTGTGTATGCTTTCTTTGGCTCCTGTTATTTCCATGTTTTCGGATTATTTAATAATAGATGTGAATAACAAAAAATACAGGCAAAAATGGGGTTGTTGAAACCGGGCGTTACAATTCCATTAACCGACATCCAACAAATTACAATATACCGCATTAAACATAATCTCATTACTACCAGGGCCACATTGAATGTTTATTACACAGAAGACGGTACAAAAAAGAAGACTGCAATTGCTCAGGCGTTTAACAAAAAGGGCATACAAAATATTTACAACGAGATAGAGCAAATTATTAACAGTAGCAGATATTAATAATCGAGGTATTAATTTTTATGATTTTATAATATTCAAATGAAAGGCAGACAGCGACAATGAAGACGAAAAAAATCAGGAAAAAACAATATGCCGGCACGCGAAAATTTTCCTATTTCACACATCAGTTTGACGGAACCAATTTTGTATATACACACAAGGATAATTAAACCATTGCGTAATAAGGCTAAAACAAATACAAATGAAAAAATTATTATTGGCGCTTATCCTACTTCCTTTTATAAGTAAAGCGCAGATTGATAGCGCAAAACTCGAATGGTCAGATATTACAGAAATAAAAGGCAGTAAGAATGAATTGTTTCAAAAATATAAGGCATGGCTTTATTCTTTTTTTAGAAAACCTGGTGATTATATTCAAGAAATGGACAGCGTATCTGGAGCCATTATTGTCGGGCATTTAAAGTTCAACGCAACCTTCCAAAAGTATCCTGTATCCTGTATGATTGGTATAGATGTAAAAGATAATAAAGTACGTTTTAGAGTATATGACTATACCCGGATAATAACCAATTATACAAGTTACGAGGAAGGTTATAGATCTTAATGGCATGCGAATGGAACATCCGAATCTTCAATTCAATCTATAATTGAAAAAAGCAAGAATAGAAAAGAATGGATGTCTGATACAAACCCTGTATTTAAGGAAAGTAAAGAATGGAACGACGATTATATCAATTATTTAAAAAAGCCTTTGAACGATTGGTAAAGATAAATTGTGACATACGTTAAAAATAATACCTCCTATGAAACGAATATTTTTTTTAGCCACACTATCATCAATGGCAATCTTTGCAAAGGCACAATCCGTTGAAAAGCTGAAAACCAGTGTACATTCAGGCTTTGGCCGGTTAGATTCAGCAGAGCAACTTGAGTCAGATTCCAAATACGATTCCATTGGTAATGCAAACAGCGAGTTGGCAAAAACCATCGTAACTTACGCAGAAACAACCCCGAATTTTTTGCAGAAAACTTCAACTGATGGCGATCCTTTCTCGTCTGTCACTTCCGATGATAAAAAATTAAAAATTGTTTATTGGGATGATGCCGAAGGTGGCTCTGTCCGGCTTTATGATTATATTGTGTTTTGGGAAAAAGACAACAAACTTTCTCATTCAATAATTTTACTGCAGGAACAGGAAGATAATCACGAATCGTACATCAACAATATTTATGTTGATTCTATTGTACATCTAAAGCAAAGCAATCGCAGCGATTTGTATTTTATAATGGGCGGAACACTTAGCCGGCCGGAATATTGGCAGACTATTTTTTGCTATAAAATTTCCTCGGCAGGAGAACTTACGACCGATGCACCGGTATTTAAAACAAATAATAAAACGCTGTCGCTTATCAATGTCAATTGCGTTTCGCATGATTATAACGATGCTACCGGTACTCATATAAAGAGTTTTTATGATCTGCTTCATTTCAGCAATGATAAGCGCACGCTATACGTTCCCATTTTCCCTGATAAAAATAAAAGTGAAAAAGAACAGGAAGCAGAAGATGAGGATACAAGCGGCAACAGGAAATTTTCTTATTTCCGTTATCTGTTTGACGGAACAAATTTTGTTTTTAAAAAGTAACTAACGATGCATAACAATAAATATCCTACCATGAAACTCCCAAGATTTTTTTATACATTATGTTTAACCTTGATAATATATGCAGCCTGTACGAGCGGCAAAAATCATAAAGAGAATGATGAAGAAGTAAAATCACCGGCGCACGAAAATCTATCAGACGAAAAGAATTTCTATCGTCAATATGCAGGTACTGTAGAAGGACGAAATGTAGTTGTTAACATACAGCGCATTAACGGCGATTTTTATAATTGCAATTATTATTTCGAAGGTACAGGAAACTCGATAAGCCTCTCACAAGATTCTGTATCTTCCGATACATACTATTTTTCGGAATACACGAATGAGCATTCCGAGCTCGACATTGCGGACGACAATGTTTCTTTGCCTCAATGGCAGGTATCTTTTCACAACGACTCCGTTGTCGGCTCTTTACTAAGTGCGGATAGAAATCAAAAGCTTCCTGTCCTTTTAAAGGAATCAAATTCCGAATATGTCTTTAGTATGTTATCAGTATTTGATTCGGCACGCATATTTCCCAAAAAAGATTCTTCCCCGTTGGCATATGTAGGAATAGCATCCGTTGTACCGGAAGGTACTAAAGATTCAGGATTTCTGAATAATCAGCTAAAGAAAATGTTGGGTACAGACAGTAGTTTATCAATACAAAACGGATTGCAAACCGGTGCTGAAAAATATTTGAATGATAATAAATTAAAAGACGAAATCGATTCTTCAGATGAAGATTTAAACGAACCGGCCAATTCTCCTACATCACTCAACTACGTGGGAATAGCTTATAATGCAAGAGGCTATGTGAACTTCTGCGGATTCGGTTATTATTTCCTTTCCGGGGCTGCACACGGTATGTACGAATATGGCTATACATGCCTGGATGTGCAAGGCAGAAAAGTGTTAACACTCAAAGATATTTTTAATACAGATACGATAACCGTACACAAACTTATAGAAGATCAGTTTCGAGAGCAATCCGGATTAAAGCCATCAGAACCGCTTGATTCGAGCGATATTTTGTTACACGGATCCCTTTTCGTTACCGATAATTTTTATTTTGTAGACGGGGGAATAATTTTTGTATATAATCCCTATGAAATAGCTTCTTACGCAACAGGCGTTATAAAAATATGTATACGCTTTGATAAAATAAAAAATTATCTCACTCCCGACTTTAAAACAAGAATGAGTCTTTAGAGAAAAATATATGGATGAAAATGTTTTGCATTGCGATGATAAATATAACCAAGGCATTATATCCTATATCAATTCAACGGAAACTTTTTTGTATACAAGAAAAAAATATAAATGAAAAAACACCTCCTCATTTTAATAGGAATTATAATTTTTATCTCATGCAGAGATCTGGGAAAATTGGTGGATGAAAAAAAATCAGATTCTTATTTTATTACTGCTGATGGGCAAATAATTTATTGCCAAGACGGAAATTGGTTTGAACTGGGAGTCGATTCCATGCACGCCGATGCGAAATCATTTAAAGTTTTATCTGCTGAAATTGGAGAAGACAAAAACTATGTATTCTTTCGTAGTGCACAGCAAAAAAACGTGGATCGAAATTCATTTTATGTAGAAAATGACATACCGAAAGATCGTTATCATGCATACTATATAGACGAATCTTTAGGGTTTAATATTATAAAAGGAGCAGATGCTGAAACATTTGAATATTTAAAAGAGAATAATTGGTCGCGGGATAAAGACCATTATTTCTATAATTTAAACAGGGTGAATGTAGACAGACAAACATTTAAGATAATAAACAAATCTTTTTCTGAAGATAAAGACTCCGTTTACATGACAACAGATATTTATATAGATACAACAACCAACGAAGACTTTAAAGCCGTCTTGCCAAACATCGGAAACCCTCAAGCCATCAACAATGTATATATGCAAAATCAGGCAACGGTTTATTACATTTCTTACAATCCACGCCCTAAACTTTTATCACAGTCGTTTCATTCTATTGACAAGATTAAAATCATTTCTGATGATATAATCTGTGTAAATAATAAAACAATAATATCCTACGGCAAAAAATTTGCATACGCCAATGTTGATGTCAATACATTTACTT
>JAATGT010000054.1 GCA_015654525.1 Bacteroidales bacterium | reverse complement strand
TATAATTTTTTATATAACGGCCATTGATAATAATAGAAGTATAGTTACGACTAGCTCTTGTCAACTCAGGTAATGAAACATATCCATGCACTTGAAAATCTAAATCTTCTTTATTGATTTTTAACGTTTTTTTTGCAGTGCTGACTCCATATATTCCAGCTATCGTTTGCTTTAAATCACCATTACCCGTCGTTATGATCATTTTATTACCCTCATGCACCAAACGAAAGGCAATACTTGGATTACTCATAGCCAACCGATTAACAATATCACCAATATTAGCCAACTCGGTCTGAATACTTTTTACATATTTTAACCTAGCAGGGGTATTATAAAACAAATCAGTCACCGTGATTTTTGTTCCTTTTCTTAAAGCAGAAGGTTTTTCTGAGATTATTTTCCCACCTTCCAGGCAAATGAAATTCCCCATCCCATCACCAGTTGAAGTTTCTAACTCTAGTTTTGATACAGAGGCTATGCTTGGCAACGCCTCTCCACGAAATCCCAAAGTCCGAATGCGAAACAAATCATCACGTGAGTGGATTTTACTTGTAGCATGTCGTTTAAAAGCATTCTGGACATCCTCCGAAGCAATTCCTTCTCCATTATCTGTCACTTGTATTTTACGTAAGCCAGCTTCTTCAATAACAATATCAATTTGCGTACTACCTGCATCGATCGCATTTTCAATTAATTCTTTTACAACAGATGCCGGACGTTCAACTACCTCTCCCGCTGCAATTTGATTGGCCAAACTTTCTGACAGTTCTTGAATCTTTCTCACACCCAAAGCCTCCTTTCATATCAACTAAATTCTTTTTTGTAGCTCATATAATGCATTCAGTGCCTCAATTGGTGTGATTTCTAAAAGATTCATGCGTTTTACTGTATCAATCACACTTAGTTCTTCCGTAGAAACAGTAGAAAACAAAGACAGTTGTTCTTCTTGGGACTCTTCTTTCTTTTTTTCTTCTTCACTATTTTTCCCTGTCTCCTGTGCTTCAAGTGCTGCCAAAATAGTAGAAGCTCGTTCTAATAATGATAAAGGTAGTCCAGCTAGCTTCGCTACATGGATCCCATAACTTTTATCTGCAGGTCCATCCATCATCTTATGCAAAAAAACAACTTCTCCATTTTTTTCTATTGCACCCACATGGACGTTTTTAAGTCCTGATAACGAGTCATCCAAGACCGTTAATTCATGATAGTGTGTCGAAAAAAGTGTTTTGGCCTTTACGTTTTGGTGGATATACTCAATAATAGCTTCAGCTAATGCCATACCATCGTAAGTTGCTGTTCCACGGCCTAATTCATCGAATAAAATCAAACTATTCGGAGTAGCATGTTGCAGCGCCTGATTGGCCTCCATCATTTCAACCATAAAAGTACTTTGACCTGAAATCAAATCATCCGTTGCTCCGATTCGGGTAAATATTTGATCAAAAATCGGCAACTCTGCTGATTCTGCTGGTACAAAGCATCCTATCTGAGCCATAATAACAATTAATGCTAATTGTCGCATATATGTACTTTTCCCAGACATATTTGGTCCAGTAATCAATAAAATAGTAGTTTCTGGATCCATATGAACACTGTTAGGTATATATTCTTGATGTCCTAAAACTTTTTCTACTACGGGATGACGGCCTTCAATTAAATGCAGTTGTTGACTATTTGCTTTCATCTTTGGACAAACATATTGATAACTTTCACTGACTGTAGCGAAACTCTGTAACACATCCAAAGTAGCAACAGATTTTGCTAGTTTTTGCAACCTAGTAATACTGTTTTTAATTTCATCACGGACTCCAATAAATAATTGATATTCTAAATTCATTGATTTTTCCTCTGCTTCCAAAATCAATGTTTCTTTTTCTTTTAGCTCAGGCGTAATAAATCGTTCTGCATTCGCCAAAGTCTGTTTACGTTCATACTTTCCATCGGGTAATGAAGCTAAATTTGCCCTGGTTATCTCAATATAATATCCAAAAACGCGATTAAAACCAATTTTAAGATTTTTGATACCCGTTTCCTGCCGTTCTTGAGCCTCCAGAGTAGCAATCCATTTTTTCCCATTTTTCATTGCATCTCGGTATTGGTCTAATTGTTCATTATAACCGTCTTTGATTATATCTCCCTCAGTTACAGACAAAGGAACTTCTTCTTTAATCGCTCTATCAATCAAAGACACGACATCAGTTACTGGATCCATATCTAATAACAAGTCATTCCACTCTCCGCGGTTTATACCTTCCAATAATTGCCTGATGCGTGGTATTTGTAATAAAGAGGTTTTCAATTGAATCAAGTCACGCCCGTTTACACTGCCAAAAGCTACTCTACCTGCTAAACGTTCTAAGTCATAGACACTCGACAATGCTTCTTGCAAATCGGAACGTTCAAAAAATGCTTGGATCAGCTTTGCCACTTTATCTTGACGAGCTTTGATTTGCTGGTAACGAATCAAGGGACGATCTAACCACTGCTTCAATAACCTTCCACCCATAGCCGTCTTAGTTTCATCTAATAACCAGAGCAAAGTTCCTTTTTTTTGTCCTGTACGTATAGACTGTGTTAATTCCAAGTTGAACTTAGAATAGTGATCTATTTTCAAATAGTGACTAGGTTCATATATTACAGCCTTTTGAATATGTGCAAGGCTTCTTTTTTGAGTCTGACTCAGATAAGTAAATAATTTACCCACAACTTCTCTTTCTAGTCCCTGATTTAAATCAGTCATAATAAAACTTAGCTCTGCCGTCGTAATGGTTTCATATTGTTCAGAAAAAAGCAGCTCTGATCTTTGCTGTAGCTGGGTGATCAATGCCTCAGGAATCGGAGAACCTAATACCATCTCCCGAGTATGTAAACTTGAACATTCATTTATAACGCTATCTTCATCTTTCAAAATACTTACTTTTAATTCGCCCGTAGTTAAGTCCACATAAGCAAAGCCAAACTGTTCTGGGTTTTTCATAACTAACGCCGTTAAATAATTGTTATCTTTAGCGCCAACACCTTTTGTATCCATCACTGTCCCTGGAGTGATAAGCTGTATCACTTCTCTTTTAACCATTCCTTTGGCTTCTTTGGGATCCTCTACTTGTTCACAAATAGCTACTTTATACCCCTTTTCAATCAAAGTATCAATATATCCCTGTACCGCATGATGTGGAACCCCACACATAGGAATTGGCTCGTCCGCATTACGGTTGCGGCTTGTTAACGTCAACTCTAGTATCTGGGACGCTTTAATGGCATCTTCAT
>JAATGT010000333.1 GCA_015654525.1 Bacteroidales bacterium | reverse complement strand
AGGTCCGTTTCAATCGCACAGTTCCAGCATTCAAATAATCAATGGGCGTCAATCTTCTTCGGAAGCAGATTCATATACCTATACCCTTCAGGCGCAAAAAGTTGGAACTTTTACTATTCCTTCGGCCAGTATCATTGTAAATGGACGTAAATATACTTCTAATGGTGTTTCCATAAGAGTTCTACCTGCAGATTCAAAAGCGTCCTCCAGATCGCAGGGAGGTGTTCAGGGTAACCCCTCACGAGGAGGAAGTAGTGCCGCTATAACGAATGACAATCTGTTTATACGTGCAGAGGCATCAAAAACAAATGTTTACGAGCAAGAAGCCATTGTGGTAACTTACAAACTTTATACTTTAGTCGATGTGGTTCAATGTAGTCCTAAAAAGATGATTGACTTCAATGGATTTATGAAGCAGGACATTGATCAACCCACGAATAAGCAATTTTCGCTAGAACATTACAACGGTCGAAATTATACTTCAGTAGTTCTGTTTAAATTTTTGCTTTATCCGCAACATGCCGGTGTATTACAAATCGATAAATGGAACTTCGAGGCGGTTGTTCAGGTGAAGAACAAAACAGCGGCACGAAGCATTTTTGATGATTTTTTTGACTCATACACGAATGTTACAAAGAGCGTAGTTGCTCCGGCAATAAAGATTAATGTAAATGCGCTTCCTGCCGGTAAACCAGCTTCCTACAGCGGAACTGTTGGGCATTTTAATATGAATGCCAATATTTCGTCAACACAAGTCAAGGCGAATGATGCTGTTACCATAAAGCTGAATATTGCTGGTAATGGTAATATGAAATTGATAAAAAACCCAACCATAAAGTTCCCTGATGGATTTGAAGCATATGATCCGAAAGTGACCAACAACTTTAAAACAACTTCGTCTGGAGTATCCGGAAATAAAGTCATAGAGTATATGTTTATTCCACGGCATTCAGGAAATTTCCAGATACCTTCCGCCGAATTTTCTTACTTTGATACGCAAAGCAGAAGCTATAAAACTTTAAGAACTCCTGTTTATCAAATGCAGGTAGCAAAAGGTGCAGGTGGCGAAAGCTCAACTGTGGCTGCCAGCAGCTACGTTGATAAAGAAGATGTGAAGCAGTTGAGTAAAGATATTCGATATATTCAGACAGATAAGATTGTTTTATCAAAAGAAGAAGAGCCTATTTTTGGCTCGGTGATATCCTGGCTTATGTATCTGATTCCGTTGGTTATCTCATTGATATTATTTACATTCTTCCGAAAACAAGCCAAAGAAAATGCCAATATTAGCTTGGTGAAGAACAAGAAAGCTAATAAAGTAGCCCAAAAACGGCTTCGGTTAGCTCAAAAGCTCTTGAAAGAAGGTAATAAAGATCGTTTCTACGATGAGGTATTAAAAGCTACCTGGACATATTTGAGTGATAAATTATCTATTCCTGTTGCGTCGCTGACTAAAGATAATGTTGAATCGGAACTGTCAAAGCACAATGTAGAAGCAACTCACATCAATCAATTCACTGAAATATTGAATACCTGTGAGTTTGCCAGATATGCTCCTAATTCAGGTCAGCAGGAGATGGGAAATCTGTACGCAGATACAATTAAGGCAATCAGTGATTTGGAGGAAATTTTCAAGAAATAATAAATGCATCATTTAGAAGATTATATGAAACGTATCATTCTGTTTATATCCTTAGTTTTGTGTTTCGGCTCGTTTGCCTCGGCGCAATCGGATGCGATAAAACAAGCAAATAGTTTATATGTAAAAGGCGACTATACGTCGGCTGCAAAGCGTTATGAAGAAATATTAGCCAAAGATGGTATAGCACCGGAGTTATACTATAACCTCGGAAATGCTTACTACAAATCGAATGAGATCGGTCGGTCGATTTTGAATTATGAACGAGCATTACGTCTTTCTCCATCGTTTGAAGATGCACGGTTTAATCTGGAATTAGCACAATTGAAGGTTGTAGATAATAACGTTCAATCGTCGTCTTTCTTTTTGGGCCGCTGGATACAGAATCTGATAAACACACTGACTTCAAATCAATGGCTGTTTACAAGCTTTAGTATCTTTATTCTAGCTCTGATACTTGTATTTATATTTATATTTGGACCGTCAAGAGCGGTTCGAAAGGCTTCGTTTTATTGCGGACTTGTTCTGTTTGGTATCAGCTTTTTGACTATTATTTTTGCAGGGGTATCCCGAAATCAATTGGTTAATCATAGTCAGGCCATTGTGATGCAGGGAGCTGTGACTGTGAAAAGTTCACCGGATAAAAGTGGAACTGATCTGTTTCAGTTGCATGAAGGCACCAAGGTTACTGTAAAAAGTACGTTGGGTAACTGGTATGAAATAAAGGTAGGCAGTGGAAATGTTGGATGGTTGGAACAATCGAATGTTGAGAAAATATAAGCTTTCACTCTTTTCCTATTTTAATTTATAACACATACTGGCAAATGCATCTGATTGAATTGCTGAAACAGCTGGATACGAATATTTTTTTGTCAATAAACGGACTTCATACTTCATTTTTTGATGGATTTATGTATGCTGTTAGTGTTAAATTTACCTGGATTCCTCTTTATGTTTCCGTCTTATATGTACTTATAAAACAATGGAAGAAAGAGGCTATTTGGTTGGTCTTGGCTTTGGTACTTTGTATCGTAATTTCCGATCAGGTTGCATCCGGTCTTCTGAAACACTTGGTAAAACGACTCCGTCCTTCGCATGCCGATGATTTAAGGGGGTTGGTTCATTTAGTTCGGGATTATAGCGGAGGAATGTATGGATTCGCGTCGTCGCATGCTTCCAACACTGTGGGGTTTGCACTGCTCTCATCTTTAATTTTGAAGCAACGAAACTATACGTTTGCAATCTTTTCATGGGCAATAATCACTTCTTATTCGCGCATTTATCTGGGTGTTCATTATCCGGGCGATATATTGGGTGGAGCACTTATAGGTTCGCTTGCAGCTTTACTTTGCTACTGGATTTTAAAAAGGTATCGTTCGGCGCAGTTAGTCCACAATAATGAAAGAACTACCGCTGAATTCGATAAAACTATCCCGGTATGGGTTTTAGGTCTTATTTTCTTCGGGATTATTGCTTACAGCATTTTTATTTTTTAGCTGCAGCTTCTGTAACGAATTGTCCAGTTATTCCCAGTTAATTCCCATTTCAGAATTCATTTGTTTTCGTGTGTACTAACTCTTGTTCTGCTGCTCTGGAGTCGGGTTGTTACGTTGTACCTAAGCGTAACGTTACGCTGCACCTCGACGCAACGTTGCGCTGTGCCTCGACGTAACGCTACGCTGCATCACAACGCAAGTTCAGGTTGAACCTGAATAATTTTTTTGTTTCGGAAAAGTTATCTGGTAATAAAAATAGTTGTTGAATGGATGATTAATGCCATTCCGTGCTTGACAAGATTTGAATTCAATTTTAGATCATATCCGAACTTCAACGCCCTTTTCTTTCAGAAACATTTTTAGTTCCGGGATGCCAATCTCTTTGTAGTGAAATATGCTTGCTGCCAGTGCTGCATCAGCTTTTCCAGCATCAAATACTTCTACAAAGTGTTCCATAGTTCCGGCACCACCGCTGGCAATGACGGGCACATTTACAGCTTCGGAAACGGCACGCGTAATGTCCAGGGCAAATCCGTCTTTCGTACCGTCGTTGTTCATCGAAGTGAGTAAAATTTCACCTGCCCCTAATGCAACAGCTTGTTTAGCCCAATTTACTGTTTTAATATCGGTAGGTACGCGCCCTCCATTCAGAAAAACATACCATTCGCCGTTGATGTATTTTGTGTCGATAGCCAATACTACGCACTGACTACCAAATTGTCCGGCGAGATCACTAATTAATTGTGGGTTGCGAACAGCCGATGTATTCACCGAAATTTTATCGGCACCACATGCTAGTAATACCGATACATCTTCCACGCTCGAAATACCTCCACCTACGGTAAATGGGATATTAATGTGTTTGGCAATGCGTGTAACGAGTTCGGATAAGGTTTTACGTTTCTCGTTGGTTGCAGTGATATCCAGAAATACCAACTCATCAGCACCCATTTGGGCATATAGAGCTCCCAGTTCTACCGGATCACCAACATCGGTAATGTTTTCGAAATTAATGCCTTTTACTGTTTGTCCATTTTTTATATCCAGACAGGGGATGATACGTTTTGCTAACATATTGTTCAATTCACAATTAAAAATTCATAATTCATCTCTGATTCGGTTGGACCATTAAACTCCAATTAATGCCGATTTATCGTTGTTCCATTCTCCAAGAGTTACGGTTTGAATGGTGTTAACCAGTTTTTTGTCATAAGGTCGTTCAGTCTTTACGTAGTTGTTGCTGAATCCAACCATAAATTCTCCGTTGTGCCGGCTTTCCCACAGTACGGGGTAGCTCTTGCCTACCTGACTTTGGTAGAAGGCTTTTGTCTTTTTTTCGGACAAAGTATGGAGCACATTGCTACGGCGTTTACGTTCGTTCAGCGATACGGTATATTCTATATCGAGCATTTTCGTTCCGGCACGTTCCGAATAGGTGAATACGTGCAATTGCGATATATCCAGTGAGTCAATAAACCGGCAGGATTGCTCAAAAAGTTCGTCTGTTTCGCCACGAACGCCCACAATGACATCGACTCCGATAAATGCATGAGGCAAAAGTTCTTTGATAAGCTCTACCTTGTGAGCAAACAGTTCCCTGTTATATTTCCGTTTCATCAGTTGGAGCACTTCGTTAGTTCCTGATTGCAACGGAATATGGAAATGGGGCATAAAACGATGACTTGTAGAAATATAGGTAATGATCTCGTCGGTAAGTAAATTAGGCTCAATAGATGATATTCTGAAGCGCACATCGGCCGGAATTGTATCGAGGGCTTTTACGAGGTCAAAAAAGGATTCGCCCGTACTTTTCCCAAAATCACCGATATTCACGCCCGATAGTACAATCTCTTTAGCTCCGGCTTCGACAGCCTGCACAGCCATGGCCACCGTTTCGGGGATAGTTGCATTCCGACTACGTCCACGTGCATAAGGAATGGTACAATAGGTACAGAAATAATCGCATCCATCTTGCACCTTCAGAAAATAGCGTGTACGATCGTCTTGCGAGCAGGATGGTTTGAATTCCCGCACTCTTTTTATTTCCGAACGATGAATCTCACTTTTATCAGTCCTTTCCAGCTTTTGTAGATATTCTAAAATATTGAATTTTTCATTAGCTCCAAGCACTAGATCCACTCCTTCAATGGCGGCTACTTCTTCGGGTTTTAATTGAGCATAACAGCCGGTTACAATCATAATTGCATCAGGATGTTGCCTGTTTAAGCGATTGATGGCCTGACGACATTTATGGTCGGCTGTATCGGTTACTGAGCAGGTGTTTATGATGCAGACATCAGCCTGTTCTCCTGTTTTTACTTTTGCAAATCCTTCGTCGGTGAGTTGCTTTCCGATAGCCGATGTCTCGGCAAAATTGAGCTTACAGCCCAAGGTGTGAAATGCAACTTTTTTATCGTTAAATATAGTGTTATCAATCATTTTCTGTATACAAGTTTTCAGCTACAAAGGTAATAAAAAACGACAGATTGTAAATGTCGGGTTATGAGTCGGTGTTTGCAATGATCTGATGTTAAAATGAATATGCTTAATCTATTGGTAATGTGTTTTTAATTGGACCCGGAATTGTTTAAATTCAGATTTTATTAGGCATAAGCATTAAAAAAATACTACTTTTGCATTAAAATAATTACAGAGCTGAAATGTTGTACTCACTAAAAAAGATGCTTAACATTTTGGCTAACCAATTTGATTTCTAATGATTAATTTTAGATGGAATTTAATACAATCATAAAACCCCAGAATAAACTTTTAGAAGTCGATTTTAAAGAAATCTGGCAGTATCGTGATTTGTTTTCCATGTTTGTAAAGCGCGATATTATTACGCAATACAAGCAAACAATACTTGGTCCGACCTGGTTTTTTATACAACCGGCACTTACAACAGTTATGTATATGATTGTGTTTGGAGGCATTGCAGGTATATCGACCGATGGCTTACCACAGCCCATGTTCTATCTGGCGGGTATAGTTTGCTGGCAATATTTTTCCGATTGTTTGAATAAAACGTCTTCAACTTTCACTACCAATCAGGGAATTTTTTGAAAAGTCTATTTTCCAAGGATGATTGTACCGCTTTCTACAGTGGCTTCTAATCTGGTACGGATGGGTATTCAGTTTTTGCTTTTTGTGGTGGTTTATATCTATTATCTGATTATGGGGGTGCATGTTGCTCCCAATATGTATATTTTGCTTCTACCGTTGGTAATTATTATGTTGGCCGGTTTGTCATTGGGTTTTGGAATCATTATTTCATCTATGACTACCAAATACAGGGATTTGACTATACTGTTTACTTTTATTGTCCAACTCTGGATGTATGCCACTCCGATTATTTATCCGTTGAGCACCATGTCGCCAAGGCGTCAATGGATTATGGCTTTGAATCCGGTAACATCACTGGTGGAAACCTTTAAATACGGCACTATGGGAGTCGGAACATTTAGTTGGGCTCAATTGGCCTACAGTTTTGGCTTTATGGTTGTTCTTTTGGCCATTGGTATAGTCGTTTTTAATAAAGTGCAACGCTCATTTATGGATACTGTCTGATTTTAGTGGAAGGTGTATGGTGTAAGGTTTAAGGTTGATTGATGAAAATTGATTGTATATGGAGTATAAATATAGCTTTGAGAAATTGGATGTATGGAGTGATGCTCGTATGTTTGTTTATTGTTGAAATTTATAAGTTAACCAAAACAATGCCTGTTGAAGAAAAGTATGGGTTGTGTTCTCAAATACAGAGAGCTTCAGTTTCGATTGCATCAAATATTGCCGAAGGAACTACGCGAATATCAGACAAAGAGAAGATCCGATTTATAGAAATTGCTTATGGATCGCTTATGGATCGCTTATGGAAGTTTATTGCCAACTTTGCATCGCATTGGATTTATTATATATAACTGAAAAACAATTAGTAGATCAAAAAATAACTATTGATATAATAGCAAAAAAATTGAGTGGACTGAAAACTGCCTATGAAAAGCGATTAAACTCCTAATTTCACTTTACTCTTTACACATTAAACAATCCACAGACTTACACATTTATGCGTTACCTATATATATTTGCAACACTCTTTTTTACCGTTTACGGGCAAATGATCCTTAAGTGGAGAATCCTGAAGTTGAACTGGACCATGCCTCACACTGGTATTTGGGATATGGTAGTTTCATATACCAAATTTTTGCTCGACCCGTTTATTTTTTCCGGTTTTCTCTCAGCTTTTATAGCTTCGGTTTGTTGGTCTATGGCTATGACTAAGTTTCAAATCACCGAAGCTTACCCATTTATGAGCTTGGCCCCAGCAATCGTTTTTTTGCTTGGTGTATGGTTATTGGGTGAAACATTTACGATAGGGAAGGTTATAGGCCTGGGACTAATCATTATAGGCTTGATAGTTACCGTTAGATTTTGATATGAAGAAATTAGCTATTATTGGAGCAAGCTATTTGCAGTTACCCCTTGTGCAAAAGGCCGCAGAAATGGGCATTGAAACACATTGCTTCGCTTGGGAAGATGGTGCAGTATGTAAAGATGTTGCCGATTATTTTTATCCAATTTCCATTCTGGATAAAGAAGAAATACTTAAAGTTTGTCAACACGTACAGATCAATGGAATTACCACCATTGCTTCTGATGCTGCCGTACCAACGGTTTGCTTTGTTGCGCGCGAAATGGGATTAATTGCGAATGATTTTGAAGATGCATTAGCTGCAACCGATAAATACATGATGCGCCGTCGATTTGCCGAATTTTCTGTTTCATCGCCACGCTTTGTTATTGCTGATGAAAATTATACGGTAGAAAACTTTCGTTATCCATTAATAGTTAAACCAACGGATCGTTCAGGTAGTCGTGGTGTAAAAAAGATAGAAGACCCGGCAGATTTATCCGAAGCTATAAAGCGAGCTCAAAAGGAATCGTTTACACATCATGCTATTGTAGAAGAATATGTTTCAGGTTCGGAGGTGAGTGTCGAAAGTATTTCGTGGCAGGGAAAACATTATATTCTGGCTATTACCGATAAAGTAACAACTGAAGAACCCTATTTTGTAGAGTTGGAGCATCACCAACCCAGTTTGTTGAGTCAGGAGATACAGCAAAAAATAAAGTTGGAAACACTCAAAGCGCTTGCTGCTCTGAAAATAAATTATGGTGCCAGTCATGCTGAGTTTAAAATAACCAGTGCCGGAGATGTCTTTGTTATTGAAGTAGGAGCAAGGATGGGCGGTGATTTTATCGGGTCGCATTTGGTAAAACTGTCTACCGGATATGACTTTTTACAAGGAGTCATTGATATTGCGTTGGGAGAGTTTGAAGAACCTCGTTTGCATAATCAGCAAGCGGCGGGAGTTTATTTTCTTTGTAAGGAAACTGAGCACCTATTGCCCGTAATTCAGTATCCCGAAAAATATAAAGAGATTATTGAATCAGAAATAACAGATGCAACACTTCATGCTATTCAGTGTAGTGCCGACCGAAGTGGATATTTTATTTATCAAGCCGAAAAACGTTTTAGAATATGAGCAAACCACAGTTATCAATTGTAACCACATTATATAGATCGGAACGGTTTCTAGATACTTTTGTAACGCAATGTGAGGAGGCGATGGCCTCAATAAAATGTAGCAGTTACGAAATAGTGTTTGTAAACGATGGGTCTCCCGATAAATCGTTGGATAAGGTATTAAAGCTAAAAGAGACAAATAACAATATTGTAGCTGTTGACTTGTCGCGCAACTTCGGACATCATTATGCTATTATGGCCGGTTTGACTTATTCAACAGGAGATTATGTTTTTTTGATTGACTGTGATCTGGAAGTTCCACCAACACATATACCTACCTTTTATCACAAAATGCAGGAAGAACAGGGTTGTGATGTGATTTATGGTGTTCAGGAAACTCGTAAAGGTTCTTTTATTGAGAGAACAGTTGGCGGGTTATTCTATGGCTTCTTTAATCGTTTGACCGACACTCGCATTCCGGAAAATCTACTTACCGAACGGTTAATGAGTCGCCGTTATGTGGACGAGTTGATTAAGATGGGCGATAAAAATATTTTTATGGCTGGTATGATGCAATGGATTGGATACAAGCAAATACCGATAACTATAAAAAAGGGACAACGGGAAGGACAAAGTACCTATACGCTGGGTAAACGTATTGCATTGAGCATGGAGGCTATTACTTCATTTTCGTCTTATCCGCTTATCGTGTTATTTAAATTCGGTTTTTTTATCTCCGCTCTGAGTGTTTTCACCGGAATTTTCTTTGTGGTAAAGAAACTGATTAACCCGGAAATTGTACTTTCTGGATTTACCTTTCTGATTGTTGCGTTGCTTTTTTCCGTAGGAGTGATCATAAGCTCATTAGGAGTTCTTGGTATTTATATCGATAAGCTCTTTAATCAAACAAAAAATAGACAAACTTTCATTGTAAGAGACATTTACAAATAGTTGATAGTCGTTAGTTTTTAGTAAGCAGTTAGTAATTCGTTTATTCGATGAAAAAGGATTATAAAAAGATTATTATTTTTGGTGTCAGCGATTTTGCCAGTCAGGTAAGCTTTTATCTGAAGAATGATTCGGACTTTGAAATCGTAGCCTATACGGTTAATGCAGAATATAATAAAACAAAAACTTTTTTAGATCTTCCGGTGGTTGATTTTGAAAAAGTGGATGAAGTTTATCCGCCAAGTGAGTATGCCATGTTTATTGCCATTGGGTATCATAAACTAAACTCCACACGCGAACTGAAATTCAGAGAGGCTAAAGAAAAAGGCTACCATTTGATTAGCTATCTTTGTTCGCGAAATTCATACTGGAATGATTTGCAGGTAGGTGAAAACTGCTTTATTATGGAATGCAACATTTTTATGCAAAACGTAAAAATTGGTGATAATGTCATAGTTAATGTGGGAAATAGGATAGGGCATGATTCTGTAATTGAAGAAAATTGTTTTTTGACATCGAATGTTATGATAGGAGGTTTTTGCACAGTCAGGAGAAATACTTTTATTGGTATGAGCGCGGTGATAAAAGATAAAACTACTATTGGAGAACAAAATATACTGGGTGCAGGATCTATTTTGCTGAAAAACACTAAAAACGGAAGCTCGTTTCTGACAAAATCGACACCGCTTACGCCTGATCCGAATAATCTGATTCAGGATTTTATTTGATAAAACATATACAATAAACTATATTAAAACGAACATAAAATGGATGCTAACGAATTTATAAAAAACTTTGCTGCACAATTCGACGACACAGATGCTTCTGAATTTACATTTGAAACCCGTTTCAGAGAATTAGATGAATGGTCGTCGTTGAATGCTTTGGCAATTTTGAATATGATTGGAAAAAAGTACTCGGTAGTGCTAAAACCGGAGGAAATGAAACCAACCAATACCGTTCAGGAACTATTTGATCTGGTACAATCCAAACTTAGCTAAGATGAATCCGTTTTCATTAACAGGCAAAACGATTTTAGTAACCGGCGCATCATCGGGTATAGGAAGGGCCATTGCTGTTGTTTGTTCGCAAATGGGAGCAGCTCTTATTGTTACAGGGCGTAACGAATCCCGTTTGTCGGAAACAGTTTCCATGCTTGAAGGAGATGGACATCTGCAAATTGTTGCCGATCTGACTAATCTTTCGGAAATGGAAAAACTGGTGGAGTCGTTGCCCAAAATTGATGGATTGGTAAACAATGCCGGTATTGCAAACCCGTTGGTACTTCAGTTGACCGAAGAAAACGATGTAAATGATATTTTTCAAACCAACACATTGGTTCCTGTTCATTTAACGCGTTTGGTATTGCAGCATAAAAAGCTAAACAAAGGAGCTTCATTGGTGTATATCTCGTCCATAAACGGTAATAATTGTGCTT
>JAATGT010000014.1 GCA_015654525.1 Bacteroidales bacterium | reverse complement strand
TTTATACATTTAAAGAACGGCATATCCGATAGGACGGGCACATTGGCTAATTTACTAATTAACTCATTAATTTTCTCATGAAGATTAAAACAAAAATAGGACTCCTGCGGGAGAAGACAATTAGACGATGGACGCGGATTTTGCGCTTGCTACAGTCTTTGGAAACACTTTCCGTTTTCCGCAGTAAAAGCGGTTACTGCCTGGTGGGGAGTTTTATTTGCATCCCTTTCGGCGTAATGCCACTGCGTGGAGAAACTTCCCGCCGGAAACAGTTTTGCCCGTCGGCGCCCGTGAAACACAACAAACCCTTGCGCCTTACCGGCAAAAACAACTTGGACAGTCCGGCTGCAGTCGTTTTTATCAATTCCGGCGGCTGCAGCCAGACAAAGAAAACAAGACTTTTTCTTTTTAGAAATTGAAACGGCGGAAAAAGGTTTGGCTTTTTCTACCTCCCCTGTACCCGTCGCCAATTTAAAAGCTGCTTTGCTTTCAGAAACAGTGCAAAGATAGTTTTTTTAATAGAGGAAGAAAAAAGGACACTCATATATTTAATTATTAAGAATATGAAAACCGAAAAAGAAAATAAATTAAATGAGGCTATAGCTGAAAAATCAGAAAGCTCTTTAGTTGAAAAATTAGATCAACTGGAGTTGGATGAGTTAAAAGGTGGAGTAAATGAAGCCAGAATTATAGATGAAAAAGAAGAAGCAGCTGATAATGGTGACAAAAACTGTTGTAATACCAGTTGGTAAATAAATGATTGGGATTGTTCAATAGCAATATTGATTATTGTAAATTTGTTATTGAACAATCTCTTCTTTAATTTGACATATAAAATTTAAAACCAATGAACACAATTAATTTATACGAAGGGGAATTAACTCTCAATAAAAATTTCGTTTTAAGAAAATCAAACAGGGAATATAGTTTATATAACATTGTTACTGATTTTAAGTATACAATCACCCCTTATTTATTTTATGTGTTAAAAATTTTCCAACATAATTGTACTAACCTTACTCAAATCAAACATTATTTTGAGTCGGAAAAAATTACGGATAATATTAATTCTGTCAATGCTCTTATAAAGAGTAAATTAGAATTTAAAAATTTAATTATAGAATCTGATAATCCCTCAAAAAAAAAGGATATTTATAAAATAATTGAACAAAGAAATGATCAGATATTTGAATTTACACCGGAAGGAATTGATTTTTTAATCACAAATAAATGCAATTTAAAATGTCCTCATTGTTATAGAAATTCTACATCTAAAGATAAACTTGAAAAAATAAATTTAGATAGACTTTATAAGTTGTTTGATGAAATGGAATATCTAAATGTACATTCATTTAAAATAACAGGAGGAGAAGCATTTCTATGTCCAGAATTATTTGATTTAGTATCTTATGCTTCTACCAAAAGAATTCATACTTCGATATTAACTAACGCTACAATTCCTTTCAGTCAAAAATGGTTAAGTTTATTAGCGAAAGAAAATATTTCGTTGGGAATTTCGCTAGATGGAGCTACACCACAAACACATGATATTATAAGAGGCAATGGCTCATTTGTAAAAACCATGCATAACTTGGATAAACTGTTGGAAAATAGAGTGAATTATTCTCTAACATTTACAATAAACTCAATAAATAAAACAGAGATTGAAGACTTTCTGACTTTAGTTAAAAATAGATTGAAAAACAAATTCGTCTTTTTTAATTTTATAGAACGGATTGGAAGAGCTCGTCATGAAAATGATATTCTATCTATTGATCAAAAAGAAAAAAGAGAAATAAGAAAAAGATTAGTAACATTTAAAAAAATGTATTCAACAGAATTCAAAATTGGGGTTGTGGATAACAATGCGTTGGAAAATACTGAAGAAGAGCTTCAAAAGATAACAGAAAAAGGGAATTTTGTTCTTTGTAAAGCCGGTCTTTCTTTGCTGGCGATAGATGCCCAATTGAATGTTTATCCTTGTATTTATGGGATAGGAGGTGTAGAAGAATATCCCGTTGCAAATTTGAATGATGATAGCTTAATTAATATATGGAATCATAGCTCTAAATTGGATGTTTTCAGGGGCAATCTCAAAACAGAAAATCTTCCAGCATGTTATTCTTGTAATTTTCAAAACAAATGTAATCTTAAATATTGTCGTTTGCGTCCTTTGTATGAGGGTGGTAAATTTATAGACCCTGTTTCTTTTTGCATGAAAAATATACTTAATTATAATTCACTCAATAGCTGATTAATATTAATACGGTAACAAAAAAGTTTCGTTATGACTAAAAAAGTTTTTATTCCAATTATTTTGTTATTTTTTTTTAATTTGGGAAAAACTTTTTCTCAAACGAATACCGGATTAATTTGCGGTAAAGTCATGGACGAATCAGCTCCTATTGCTTTTGCCAATGTTGTAATAAAGACAACAGACAGCGTGATCGTACTAGGAACGATTACTACCCAAACAGGTGAATTTCTTCTTCAACATATTCCTTTCGGAAGGAAATTAATACAAATTTCTTTTTTAGGCTATAAAACAAAAATTATAGAAACAGATATTGACTCCCTTGAAAACGATGTCGGAATTATACTTTTAGAACCTGACGCGCTTAGTTTGAAAGAAGTGATTGTCAAGGCATCACTGCCTGTTTTTACCCTAAAAGAGGGCAATCTGATAACGAATGTCGGCACTTCTCTTTTAAGTAGCGTAGGGAATGCAAATGATGTTATTGGAAAAATTCCCGGTGTCACACTGATCCATGGGGCTATCAATGTGTTCGGAAAGGGAACGCCTATTATTTATATTAACAATCGCAGGGTACGGGAAGAGAGGGAACTCGAACGGTTGCAATCGACCGATATTAAAACAGTGGAATTAATCACGAACCCCGGAGCGAAGTACGATGCAGAGGGGAAAGCAGTCCTGATTATAAATACAAAGGAAAAGAAATCGAACGGGGTTTCTTTACAAATATCCGAACAATTGAAACAGGGATCTTATTTGAGCAATACGGAAAATATAGATTTGTCTTATGTTCATAACAACCTCAATGTATTTGCATCTTATTCTCATACCCGTCAAAAAAACAACACTGATGAAGATGAGGTTTACACCATCCATGCGGATACTATATGGAAGCAAACAATGCATTCACCTTATACTTTCAGAGTTTCAGCCAATATCGTTACGACTGGATTTGATTGGTCTATTACTGAAAAACATGCAATTGGCGTACAATACCAGGGTAAGTTCGCCTCCACGAAGAGCAAAAGCAATGGAACCGAAGAAACGCAGGTGCTTGCCGACGGAGTTATATATGACGATATAACAAGTATGCCCTCGATAAAAGATAAACCTTACCAACATTTTGTCAATGCTTTTTATATAGGTCGCTATAGTGATGCCTTCAACATTCAATTCGATTTCGATATGGTGAAAAATCATACGGAAACACTTCAGAACACAAATGAAGTATCCTCCACTACGGGGAATAGAATTATTGAAACCAATAGCCAGTCTGATTTTGATTTATATGCAGGAAAATTAATTGCTAACTATAACTCCAAACAGATAGGAAATTTTGAATTCGGAGGCGAATATAACCAGATAGACGGCAGTGGATTTTTTTATACAGAAGGATATACAAACAATAATATATATACCAATAAAGAAAAAAAAGCCGCCGTTTTCATTAGTTACAAACAAACTTTTGACCATTTAGATTTAAAAGCCGGGATCAGGTATGAATATGTTGATGAACTTTCCACCGAAGACAGTATCGGGACAATTACAGTAAATAGAAAATACAATGACTTTTATCCCAGCATTTCATTGTCGTGGAAAACAGGAAAAACGCAGATGAGCTTGAATGCAAACAGACGTACCAAGCGTCCGTCGTTTACCGAGTTGAACAACAATAATGTGTATATAAATTCTTATCTTACCCAAAAGGGAAATCCTTATCTTCAAAAAGAGGATATCTATGAAATCAATTACCGCATGATGTATAAATTTTTTAATCTGAGTTTAGCATATACATATATCAACAATCCGATTAGTTTCAGTATTGAAAGTAGTGGGCGGTCATCTGCCAAATCAATTTTCTCATTCATAAATTATTCGAAATATCAGAACATAAATGCCCTTGCCTCGATCAATTATAAATTTGTTTTTTGGCAACCACAATTAACGGCAGGAATTATTCAACCTTTTTTTGTGGCTGATTATAATGGGAAGAAAATAAAGCGCAATAAAACCGATTTTTCCGTAGGATTTTACAATGATTTCATTATGCCTCATGATTACATTTTCTCTCTGAACTTTAATTACCAAAGTGATTATGAATCATATATATACCAATGGGGAGGTTATAACCGATTGAATATGGGCTTGCGTAAATCATTTTTCAACAAATCTTTCATGGTTAATTTACAGGCACAGGATATTTTCAATTGGGTGAAGGAAAAAAATGTGAAGCGGTTCGACATTTACCATTTTGACCAGAATAAAAAACGGGAAACTCAATATATTACGCTTACGTTACGTTATTTGTTTAATAATTACGGGAAAAAATATAGAGGCAAGAACGCAGCATCGGACGACATAAACAGGTTATAAGATACCTCCTTCATAGGCGTGAATTGCCAAATTCATACCATAGCAATAAGGAAAAGAAACAAGTTATAATGTGAATGCATAATGAGTCGATAATATAAACTTCACAATCTCTCGCGCATTTGCATTGCACAGTTGGGTATAAATCGGGAACAAAAACAGCAATAATGCCACACGATGAATTCGTGCGGCAGCGAGGCTTCTGTATGAACTGAGCGCGGATGATTTATCTGATTAGAAATCGGTTTTATAGGCAAAATAAAAGTGATTTAAGCGTGCTGTAAATTTAAATAAAGATATAAGAACAAAAATAATTTTCTCTAATTTTAAAATTATAATATTATGACAACTCTTAAAAATTTAAACAACAACCATTTGAGTTCCGATAAGTCTAAAGCGGCCACTGATGCACTCACCGTGCTGGAACAAGCGTTGGTAGAAATTATTGTAAACCTGTCGCCCGAAGAACGCCGCCGGTATGGTAGCATTAGCGAACAAAACAAGCTGTTGGTAAACAAAGTGTATGATTTTTCAGTGAACCAACCGGAACTTTTAAGTCCCGATGTGGATTGGGATGAGTTTAAAAAGGACTACGAAAGCCGTGCATTCATTGAAGCCATAATTGCCCGCATGCAGAAACTGATAGACGGGCTGGGAAATGCCAAAACCCTGCACGACTACGATAATTACCATGCTGCATTGGACGATTATTCATACACCGGCTATAAAGCCCGTACTGCGGCTCCCGGTTATGAAAACAAACTTCGGGAAATCAAACAGTTTTTTGAAAGGACAAAGTCTGCCAAGCCGGCGGAGAACGCTTAAGGGCAAAAATAACGATGGGTTAAGGAAAATTATCCCTTAGCAGAAATTAAATATCCCTCCGGTGCAGTACATGACTATTGTTATCCGGTTATATAACCCCAACGGAATGGCTGGCAACCCCGGCGTTGGGTTATATAACCTCTCCGGAGCAATAAATAACCCCGTCGGTGCGGTTCACTAACCTCATCGTCCGGTTACCGAACCCCAACGGTGGCTTAACGGACTGTAACGGATGAATATTTAACCCCAATGGAGAGGTAAATACCTGAACAGAGGAGTAAATAACCTAAGCACATATATAATATAAATATAGTTTTTAGTAAAAATCAATGTTTCCTTTCACCAAACAACCCGATGCTATGGACTGTGGTCCAGCCTGCGTATGCATGATTGCTGAGCATTACGGCAAGAAATATACGCTGGATAGCCTGCGCCAAAGTTCGTTTATCGGCAAAGATGGCGTATCGTTATTGGGTATCAGCCGCGCGGCGGAAAAGATGGGGTTTCGTACGATAGGCGGACGCATTACATTTGAAAAACTGGCTGAAAAAGCGCTTCTTCCGTGTGTTGTACATTGGAATCAGGAGCATTTTGTGGTGGTATATGATATTAAAAAGATAAGGAATAATTATAAAATATCGGTAGCAGACCCCGGCAAGGGGCTGTTGACTTACAATAAAGAAGATTTTTGTAACTGTTGGGTGAGTACCCGTACCAACGGCGAAGAAAAAGGAGTAGCGCTCCTGCTGGAACCCACGCAGCTTTTTTATGAACAGGAAAGCGATGCCGTTCCTACCGGAAACCGTCTAAAGTTTCTGGGGAAATATATGCTGAAATACAAACGTTTTTTTGGACAGTTGATTTTAGGGCTCCTTGTAGGAAGTTTATTGCAGTTGATTTTTCCTTTTCTTACCCAAGCCATTGTGGATACGGGAATTAACGGCAAAGACATTGGTTTTGTATGGCTGATTTTAATTGCGCAGTTGATGCTTATTTTTAGCCGTACGGTTATTGATTTTATCCGAAGGAAAATACTGTTGCATATCAGTACGCGGATAAATATTTCACTAATTTCCGATTTTTTTATCAAGCTGATGAAACTTCCGATGAAGTTTTTTGATACCAAACTGCTGGGTGACCTGCTTCAACGTATCGAAGACCACCGGCGTGTAGAGCAATTCCTTACTGCACAAACGCTCAATCTTCTGTTTTCTGTATTCAGTTTTGTTATCTTTGGCATTGTTTTGTTGATATACAATCTGCAAATATTTATTGTTTTTCTTATTGGCAGCGTTCTTTACGGCGTTTGGATTCAGGTATTTCTGAAAAAACGGCGTATCCTTGATTACAAATATTTTGAACAGCAAGGAATTAACCGAAATGTGGTGTATCAGTTAATTAACGGTATGCAGGAAATCAAGCTGCAGGGATGCGAACAACGCAAACGCTGGGAGTGGGAAGATGTACAGGCCGATCTGTTTGATGTAAATATGCAATCACTTAATTTACAGCAAAATCAGGAGGCCGGAAGTTTATTTATCAATGAATTGAAAAATGTGCTGATAACCGTATTGGCGGCTACTTCTGTCATTCATGGTGATTTAACGCTTGGTATGATGATGGCTGTTCAATATATTATCGGGCAATTAAATAGTCCTGTAGAACAGATTATGGGGTTTATCTATCATTGGCAGGATGTAAGTATCAGCCTTGACCGTATGAATGAAATTCATCAGCAGAAAAATGAAGAAAACGAACAACGGACTGTTACCCTGATGAATGAAGAAGATAAAAATATAAAAATAAATAATCTTTGTTTCAAGTATGACGGCGCCCGGTCAGTCTACGTATTGAATCATGTAAATTTACTTATTCCCCGTGGAAAAGTGACGGCAATAGTAGGAGCCAGCGGAAGCGGAAAAACCACTTTAATCAAACTGCTGTTGGGATATTACGCTCCCGATGAGGGTGAAATAAATATAGGAAACGATAACCTGGAAATATTTAACCTCACCTGGTGGCGTATGCAGTGTGGAGCCGTGATGCAGGATGGATACTTGTTTTCGGAATCTATTGCTCGTAATATTGCCGTATCCGATGAAAATATAGATATGGAAAGGCTAAGAAATGCAGCACGCATAGCCAATATCGCCGATTATGTGGAAGCGTTGCCGTTGGGCTATAATACGGTTGTAGGGCAGGACGGGCAAGGGGTAAGTCAGGGACAACGCCAGCGGATACTTATAGCCCGTGCTGTATATAAAAACCCGCAATTCCTGTTTTTTGATGAAGCTACCAATGCTTTAGATGCTAATAATGAAAAAGTTATTGTGGAGAATTTAGCTGAGTTTTACAGAGGGAAAACAGTTATTATTGTTGCACATCGGCTAAGCACCGTCAAAAATGCCGATCAAATAGTCGTATTACATAATGGTGCTATTGCGGAAATAGGTTCTCATAATGAGCTTACGACTAAAAAGGGAAAGTATTATGAATTAGTGAAAAATCAATTGGAATTAGGAAATTAACGTATATGGACGAGAATAAAAACATAGAATTACGCAGTGAGAAAGTCCGTAATATTATCGGGCAGGTTCCCTCCGTATTGCTTCGCTATGGTACTTTTATTATCGGTATAGTTTTGTTGTTATTGTTAATGATAGCTTATTTTATTCCGTATCACGAAGTAATAACTATTACCGCCGTGATTAAAACAACTCCTGAAACTGTCTTTGTGAAAGCGGAACAAGATGGATTGATATACATTGATACTATACAGGGATCGGACACCTTAAAAGAAGTTATTCTGTGCCAACTTAACAATGAAAGGGTTTATTACAGAAAAATCCCTTTTAAAGGAAAATTATTAATTAATAATGAAAATAATGATTTTGTAAATAAAGATGACGATGTGCTTGCCATTATTTCCAAAGATGTAAAATATTATGCTTTTACAGAAATAAATAAAAGTGTGTCGGAAAAAATAAAGGAAGGGAATAAAGTAATATTAAATACGAATAAAGGGAGAAAATTATTCGGGCACATCTCTTATATATATACTTTCCCTCCTCAAAATAAATATAATAAAATTCAAATAAAGATCCAATTAGACCAATCCGATTTAAAAGATATTGTCCCGAACAATAAACTGCAAGGTCAAATTATTTTATCCGAGAGCTCATTTCTCAATAAATTTATTCAGAGTATCAGGAGATAGACACTCGAATGATACCTAAAAAGCAATTTAAGTGATATGATACAAAAAATTGAGGGTGTTTGAAAATGTGAAATTATTTTTTATTCTTCTCCATCAACCCGTACAAATGCAGCTCTTTTTATTGATGGATAAACCATTGAATCTCCTTTTGCTGCAAACCATAAAACCCTGTTTAATTCATCATCCGGAGCCCTGTCCTTCATTGTAAAATCAAATTCTTCGCTTTTCCGTTGCCATTCGTTCAACGCAATATTTTTATCATTTAAATCAACATTTTTTTTCGTTTATTAAACCGGATTGCACTGTTTTTCGTCAGAAATTGTAAAATGGGGGATTTCTATAAAAAGAATCCCCCTGTGTGTAAACTTGCTTTTGAGTCAGATTCGTTTAAGCGTTGCGATGTTGGTTGACTTAGCTGTTTTTATAAGAAAAACAGGACTATGCAAAATAAAATGCCGGCGGCGGTCAGAATAAGTCCTCTGCTGAATAATTTTGTACCTCGTTTAAACATCCACAATGCCGATATGGCCAGAAAAAGAAGCAATACCCCGAAAATGGTGGTGATCCAATGTACCGGGCTTTTTGAGTTTGCTTTGTGTATGTCTCCGAATTTTTTCAGTACCAGAGGTAATTCCTTTACACTGTAGCTGGCAGCTCCGGTGGCTGTGTTGTAGGTACCTTCTTTAAAGTAGACGATTTCTCCTTCTGTTTTTGTCGCCTTGAAGTTCTTAATTTTGAGCGTTTCGCCAAGATCGGAAGGGGCTATGGCGGGTGCCACTGTTTTTTCAATCAGGGTTTCCTGCTTTAAAAAGTCTCTGTCGCGATAAATGAATACGATTCCGCTTAACGTGTAAATAATGATCAGTCCGATGATGAAGTATCCTACATCACGGTGTAAGCCACGCATAATCTGGTGAATGTTTTTTGATTTCTTTTGCTCCATATTAGGTTTGAAATGATGAAATTTAATTAGCATTCTAACAGAAGAACTTTACCAAATGTTTCGGATGTTAACTATTCTTTGATTTCTGCTTTTACTTCTGCCTCTGTCAATTCAGCTTTGTCGTTGGTGTTTGTTGTTAAAGCATTCAATACTTTTTCATCCACATCTTTTGATATTGCTTTTATCCTGTCGATGGTTCTTATTCTGGTTGAGGCTATCACTTCCGACAGGTCGGTGTCGGTCCATCCTTTTTCATTTTTTGCAAAACGGTGGATGTATACTTTGTTGGAAATATTGGCTCCAATACTGTCCATGGCTGTTTTTAAATAACTGTCAATGTAATTCATTCTGCTCATCGGAGTAAAATTTTTTCGAATCGATAAAATCTTTTGATAGTAGTTTGTAAAAACTTCCTGTGCTGTTTGTTCTGTAACGTTTTTCTTGTCAACCTCTGTCTGGCTGTCGGTTTGCGATTCTTTTGCTGCAGACTGGTTGCTGGGTCTGGCAAATGTATAATCGATTGTATAAACCGAAATGCAAACGATGAAGATAAATAGTTTTTTCATATTGAGTTTTGTTTCGGGGATATTCACTGGAATGGGATACCTGTGCAAAACTACAACATCCACTTTGTTTGCTGTTATACTATTGTTCCGAAATGTTACATAATTCACAGTTTTCCGGATTCTTTTGGGCTACACAAAGGTAAAATGCAGATTTAAGAGAGTGTATATATCATGTTCTATTTTTAATGTGCAAAAAGCTCCGATTTCTACTTTTCAGAAGAAAACCGGAGCTTTTTGAAGATGTATTGCTATTGGTTTTAAACCTAAACGAAAAAAGATCAACCTTTTTTCTGTTTTTTTTCTCTCTTTTCCTCTTTTTTCTCTTTGGGAGTTTTAAGAGGTTCTTTTTTTGTTGTTTTCTTAGCGTCTTGAGACTTAGCCATGATTATATTCTTTTTAAGTGAGTATTCTGTTTTGAAATACCAATCGGATAATACGTTCTATCATCAATCTGTTATGTGAAATTTGAATTAGCAGTCGGGAGTTATATGTAGACGATATTTATTGTCCAAAAGGCTTTTGAGTGCTACAGGTTATATTTTCACCCGGTGAAACATGAAAGTATTTGCAAAAATACAGATAATATTTGTAACGATAAGTAGTTTTATCAAGTATAGTTCCAAGTCCGCACTCAAGCCCTCCGTTGATCACATTCACGGTAGCTCCAAATCCGGGAGTTCTACCTTTTTCAATATCATTTGCTGTTGGTTTCCATTTGTCGGTCATAATATCGTGACAAGACGGTTTGGGAAATTGTGGTGTCATCCAAAACCACAGTGCAGAACCAAATGACAGTACCGGATCTTGCGCTACTCGCTCAGGATGAAGTAACAATGAATCCTTTGTTCCAAACCAGGCTTCGCTAAACTGTCCATAATTATAATTCCAACTAAGTTGCTTTGGACCTCTACCCAAATAACTTTTACCCATAACCGGTGGGTATCTTTTTTTTGTGAGGTCGATGTATTTATTTTTAGTGCTGTCTTCAACTTCCTCTACGTAATAAAGTCCCCATTTAAAATATCCACCCGGAGCTTTTGACCATCCTCCACTTGTTTCTTGTGCAATGTTAGCCAGAAAAGCAGCTAATTCCCGCTTTTGAGTGGTTGCGTCTCCGGTTGAAAGGAATTCAGGAAATAAGCGAGTTGCTTCTACAAATGCGTTGAACGAATAAAAGTCTCCTATCGATTTTAAAGGGTTTGTCGGATTATGTCCGTGTCGGTAAGGGAAAAGCTCATTCCATTTAGCTGCATTCAGATATTTTTTTACCGGAGCTTTACCTTTTTGACTTACTTCTAATCGTAAAGGCTCTTTTATGGGCATGATCGGTTGCGAAAAACAATTTAGCGTAATGACAGAGATTAGTAGAATGAAAATTTGTTTCATATAAAAATAAGAGGAGTAAAGTAGGTTTATAATTTGCTGTTTATTCTAAATGTACCGATTGGCGTATTTACTATCCAGATGGAAAATACATTGATGTAATTCCAAAACGAAAGTACTAAATTTTCAGGAATATCAAGTTCTAGCAATGCCTGTTTGTAACAGTTTAGCCATGTTTTTCTACCCTCAAGAGTTATTGCAAACGGTGCATGACGATCCATCATTGCAGCGCGACCTCTATGTCGCTTGTAGTAGTCAGGGCCACCGCAAATCTGAATGATAAAATCAGCGGAGTGTTGTTTTGAAAGTTCAAACTCTGCATCATCCTTTGCGAATAAATGTTTGATAGAACTTACCCGAAGCAGATCATAGTGCCTACTTATTAGTTTTCGAATTCCTTCTTCACCCAGTTGATTATAGAATTCAGGATCGGGTTTCGTGACTTCGGGGCGGTCACCATATTGGTAGGTATTTATTTGTAAATCCATTTTGATATAAGTTGTTTGTAAAAAAGTTTCATTTAAATAACTGCATCCGCTTGTTGTTTGTTCGGCTCTAAAATAAATAAGCCACGAAATTGTTTTCGTGGCTTATCTATTTCTCCTAAGCAAGATGTTTTACACATTGAATTTCTCAAGCTTCATGCTTTTTGAGTCTTTCAAGCATTCTACTATACTTTTTGCAATTCCGTCTGCATCGAGTCCCAGCATGGTATAGAGTTCCTCGGGCGTTCCGTGTTCAACAAAAGTATCGTTAATGCCAAGCCGTTTTAGGTGAATATTATAATTGTTATCAGACATAAACTCCAGTACAGCACTGCCAAATCCGCCGTTGATTACGCCGTCTTCAATGGTAATGACTTGTTTGAAATTCTTCCCAATTTCATGAAGTAATGCCTCATCTAACGGTTTCAGAAAACGCAGATCATAATGCGCTATTGAAATATTTTGCTCATTTTCAACTTTCTGAATAGCTTTTGCTGCATTAATGGCCATGGTTCCTATCGTTAGAATGGCTAAGTCCTTTCCGGCTTTCAAACATTCGCCTTTACCTATAGCTACTGCTTCCATCGGGTGTCGCCAGTCTATGAGTGTTCCTTTACCACGTGGATAGCGAATCACAAACGGACCCATGTTGGGCTGTTGGGCTGTGAACATCAGGTTGCGGAGTTCTATTTCGTTTCGTGGCGCAGCGATAGTCAAATGAGGTATGCAGCGCATATAAGCCAAATCGAATAATCCGTGATGCGTGGCTCCATCTGCACCGACTATACCGGCACGATCCAGACACATGACCACATTTAGTTCCTGTAAAGCCACGTCGTGAATTAGATTGTCATATGCCCGTTGCATAAACGAAGAATAAATATTGCAGAATGGAATCATGCCTTCTTTAGCCATCCCAGCAGAGAAAGTTACTGCATGCCCTTCGGCAATACCCACGTCAAAAACACGACTGGGCAATTCTTTTTGCATGATGGTCATTGAACAACCAGATGGCATAGCTGGAGTTATAGCAACAATCTTTTTGTTTTTTTGAGCAAGTTCCAATAATGTCTCACCAAAAACCTCCTGAAACAGCGGTGGAGTTGCAGCATTTGGATCAGCTACTTTGCGTTCACCGGTTTCAACATTGAACTTGCCGGGTGCATGCCATACGGTAGCCGATTTTTCTGCCGGTTCGTAGCCTTTTCCTTTTTTTGTAATTACATGGAGAACTTTCGGACCGTCGAACTTCTTTATTTCCGACATGATCCGCACTAAGCCATCCACATCATGCCCGTCAACCGGACCAAAATAACGGATGTTGAGTCCTTCGAAAATGTTATGCTGACTGGTAAGAGTAGCTTTAACGCTGTTATTGATGCGGATTATCCTGTTTTTTTTATCGTCGTTGAGTATATTCAGTTTTTTAAGTATCCGATATGCATTAAAACGAATCTTGTTGTAAGTACGCGAAGTAGTTATATCTACCAGATACTGTGTAAAACCTCCCTGAACCGGATCTATGGCCATTTGGTTGTCGTTTAAAACAATCAGCAGGTTATTTCTATCCATCGAAGTGTTGTTCAGTCCTTCGAAAGCCAGACCACCTGTCATAGCACCGTCGCCGATGACTGCTACAACTTGTCGGTTTCTTTCATCTTTTAGTAAAGACGCAACTGACATACCTAAAGCGGCTGAAATAGATGTCGATGAATGTCCCGTACCGAAAGCATCGTATTCGCTTTCTTTTGGCGATGGAAATCCACATAAGCCTTTAAATTGACGATTGGTATAAAAACGGTCACGACGACCTGTCAGAATTTTATGACCGTAGGCCTGATGTCCCACATCCCACACAATACGGTCGTAAGGGGTGCTAAACACATAGTGAAGTGCTACAGTGAGTTCAACAACACCTAAATTTGACCCTAAATGACCGGGATTCTTTGAGACTTCATCAATGATAAATTGTCGAAGTTCATCGCAGACTGCAGGGAGTTCATCTCTATTAATTCCTTTTAAATCAATTGGTGAGTTGATATGGTTAATATATTGATAGTTTTTTTTATCCATGATATAAGTCGAAATAGCTTGCAAAAATAATATAAATTTATGGTCATTATTCTTTTTGTGCTGCTTATCTTTGTGCTGTATGTATTTTTTATATAACACATTTTCATTGAAATTGCTCATTCGGAGTTGAATTATGATTTTTTCGCAGAAAAGAAGCCCGTATTCTTACAGATTGAATAAAAATAATATTTTTTTCTTCTGAATTATTTGACATTTCGAATTCTTGCCGTATCTTTGCAGCCGAAATATACAGAAAATATGACTTCTCAACGCATTTATACTATTCTCGTACTCGTCGTGCTCCTATTGGTCTACAATCAGAGGTGAGATGGTTACGTTGTATAAATGTATGTGAAATACAGAAAAACCTTTCTCACCATAACGGAGAAAGGTTTTTTATTTAGAAAGAATGCCCCGAATTTCTAAACGGGCTTTGGGATAAACAGAACAATAGAATTAATAAGATGAAACAGGAATTACGGAGTGCTACCAGCACAGGTGGTCGTAGAATGGCCGGAGCACGCTCATTGTGGCGTGCAAATGGAATGAAGGATAGTCAGATGGGAAAACCTATTATTGCCATCGTTAATTCATTTACACAATTTGTTCCCGGGCATGTTCATTTACATGAAATTGGTCAGAAAGTAAAAGACGAAATAGAAAAACTCGGTTGCTTCGCCGCCGAATTTAATACCATTGCCATCGACGATGGAATTGCGATGGGGCATGACGGGATGCTTTATTCACTGCCATCGCGCGATATTATTGCCGATAGCGTGGAATATATGGTAAATGCCCACAAAGCCGATGCAATGGTTTGTATCAGCAATTGCGATAAAATTACGCCGGGAATGCTTATGGCTGCCATGCGATTAAATATTCCTACAATTTTTGTGTCGGGTGGACCTATGGAAGCCGGTGAGCTGGACGGAAAGCAGTTGGACTTGATTGACGCTATGGTTCAGTCGGCCGACGAAAATGTTTCGGATGCGCAGGTAAAACGCATTGAAAACGCCGCTTGCCCTACTTGCGGATCGTGCTCGGGTATGTTTACTGCTAATTCCATGAACTGTTTAAACGAAGCCATTGGACTGGCTTTACCGGGTAATGGAACCATTGTAGCAACACATGCCAATCGTACACAGCTTTTTGTTGATGCAGCTAAACTGATTGTTGAAAATGCACAAAAGTATTATTTTGAAGGCGATGCTTCTGTGTTGCCCCGCTCTATTGCTACCCGTGAAGCTTTTATGAATGCCATGACGCTCGATATTGCCATGGGAGGATCTACCAATACGGTACTTCACATTCTGGCAATTGCTCACGAAGCTGAAGTTGAATTTACGATGGATGATATTGATGCGCTTTCGCGCAAAACCCCTTGCCTGTGTAAAGTGGCTCCCAATTCGCAGAAATACCATATTCAGGATGTGAATCGTGCAGGTGGTATTATGGGTATTTTAGCTGAACTTAGCAAAGGCGATTTGCTGAATACGTCGGTTTTGCGTGTTGACGGTATGACTTTGGACGAAGCTGTCGGAAAATTTGATATTACGAATCCGAAAGTTTCGGCCGAAGCGGTAGAAAAATATAAAAGTGCTCCCGCACATAAATTTAATCTGGTGATGGGTTCACAACATACTCAATACCCCGAACTGGACGGTGATCGAGTCAGCGGCTGTATTCGTGATGTAGAACACGCTTATACGAAAGACGGTGGTCTTGGAATTCTGAAAGGAAACATTGCACAGGATGGATGTGTTATTAAAACCGCCGGTGTCGATGAAAGCATCTGGAAGTTCAGCGGCCCGGCTAAAGTTTTCACTTCGCAAGATACGGCCTGTGTCGGAATCCTGAGCGGAAAAGTGGTTTCGGGTGATGTGGTGGTGATCACACACGAAGGGCCGAAAGGTGGTCCCGGCATGCAGGAAATGCTTTACCCAACATCGTACATTAAGTCGAAGCATCTGGGTAAAGAGTGTGCTTTGATTACCGATGGACGTTTTTCGGGGGGAACTTCCGGTTTATCTATCGGACATGTATCGCCCGAAGCGGCAGCCGGAGGAAATATCGGATTGATTCAGGATGGAGATATTATTGAAATTGATATTCCGAGTCGCTCGATTAATGTGAAAGTAAGTGAGGTCGAATTGCAAAAACGTCGTGAGGCTGAATTGGCTCGTGGCAAGGAGGCATTCAAGCCTAAAGATAGAAATCGTGTCGTTTCAAAAGCTCTTCGTGCTTACGCCAGTTTGGTAAGTTCGGCCGATAAGGGAGCTGTGAGGATGATAGATTAAAGCCCCCTAAATCCCCCAAGGGGAACTTTATAAGTGGCGCTACTATGGATTGATAAATATAATAAACAATTAAAACTAACTCAGAGAGTCCCCCAAGGGGGATTTAGGGGGCTTGATAATTATATGGAAACTAAAATAACAGGAGCCGAAGCATTTATGCGTTCGTTGGTACATGAAGGTGTAGACACGATTTTCGGTTATCCGGGCGGTGCTATTATGCCCGTTTTTGACGCATTATTCGATTACGATAAACATTTAAATCATATTCTTACCCGTCACGAGCAAGGTGCAACGCATGCTGCTCAGGGTTATGCGCGTGTTTCAGGTAAAGTGGGTGTATGTCTGGTTACTTCGGGACCAGCTGCAACGAATGCCATAACCGGTATTAGTGATGCCATGCTCGACAGCACACCGTTGGTAGTTATTACCGGACAGGTGAACGCTGTATTGTTGGGAACTGATGCTTTTCAGGAAATAGACGTGGTTGGTATTACACAGCCTATTACCAAATGGGCATACCAGATTCGCAGAGCCGAAGATATTGCCTGGGCGGTTGCTCGTGCCTTTTACATTGCCCGCAGCGGACGCCCCGGACCGGTAGTTCTTGACTTCGCGAAGAATGCTCAGACGCAGCAAGTAGAATTTGATTACAAGCCCTGTACATTTATCCGCAGTTATTTACCGGTTCCTGAAGTTCAGCCTTTGCAAATAGAAGCTGCGGCTGCGCTGATTAACGGGGCAAAAAAACCATTCGCACTGGTTGGGCAAGGAGTTATTCTGTCGAATGCCGAAGCCGAATTGAAAGCATTTCTGGAAAAAGCGGATATCCCTGCTGCCTGGACTTTGCTTGGAGCTTCTGCCATGTCGTACGACTTCCCTTTGAATAAAGGGTTTCTGGGAATGCACGGAAATGTGGGTCCCAATATGAAAACGAATGAATGCGATGTGTTGATAGCTATTGGGATGCGGTTTGACGACCGTGTAACTGGCGATTTGAATACCTATGCTAAGCAGGCCAAAATCATTCATCTGGACATTGATATTTCCGAGATAGGTAAAAACGTAAAACCGGATGCTCCGGTATTGGGTTCAGCCAAGGATACTTTGCCGGCACTGACTGCCAAAGTAAATCCGGCTAAGCATACGGAATGGATACATTCATTCGAAGAATGTGAAAAACTGGAATACGAAAAAGTAATCAAGCGTGAAGTTTATCCCGAATCGGGGGAAATGACCATGGGCGAAGTGATTCATAAAATATCGGAAGCTACCGATAACAAAGCTATTCTGGTAACTGATGTAGGTCAAAATCAGATGCTGGCTGCCCGTTACTTTAATTACACCCAAACGCGCAGTGTGGTTACTTCGGGTGGACTGGGAACTATGGGATTTGGACTTCCGGCTGCCATAGGTGCCAAAATGGGTGCTCCCGAACGGACGGTTTGTACGTTTTGTGGCGATGGTGGTTTCCAAATGACTATTCAGGAACTTGGAACCATTATGCAGGAACAGATTGGTGTAAAGATGATTATTCTGAACAATCATTTTCTGGGTATGGTACGTCAGTGGCAGGAAATGTTTTTTGATGAACGTTATTCGTTCACCGAAATGCAAAACCCCGATTTTGTGGCTATTGCCAAAGCTTATCGCATTGATGGAACTGAAGTGCATAAACGTGAAGAACTGGACGGTGCCATTGCCGATATGTTGAAAGACGATAAGCCTTATCTGCTTGTTGTCAATGTAGAGAAAAAGGGGATGGTGTTTCCAATGGTTCCGGCCGGTACCTGTGTTACTAATATTTTATTGGGAGATTAAATCATGGAAAATACATTATATACAATCACCGTTTTTTCAGAAAATACCGTCGGCTTGCTGGGTCAAATAACCATTATCTTTACCCGCAGGAGTCTGAATATTGAAACGCTATCGGTGTCTCCGTCGGCTATAAAGGGTATACATAAGTTTACCATTACACTTTTCACTACCGAAGACTCGGTGCGGAAGGTGGTGCAACAAATCGACAAACGCATTGATATTCTGAAGGCTTATTACAATACCGACGAAGGACTGGTGTCGCAGGAAATTGCTTTATACAAAGTGGCTACCGACAGATTATTGGAATTAGGTACTATTGAAAAGCTGATTCGCCATCACCATGTTCATATACTGGAGATGAATGAGAACTTTGTAGTTTTTGAAAAAACCGGACATTATGATGAAACTCA
>JAATGT010000284.1 GCA_015654525.1 Bacteroidales bacterium | reverse complement strand
CGCATCATCTTCAGGTTATACACCCCCAGACATTGATATTGTGGTTTAACCGGACTGATAAGCGGACCAAGCACGTTGAAAAATGTGCGAACACCAAGTCCTTTACGCACCGGAGCCACATTTTTCATAGCCGGATTGCAAGGCGGTGCGTGTAAATACGCAAAGCCAGAATCTTCCAATGACCGTTTGATAACGTCAATGTCGGTGGTAAATTTGGCTCCGTAATATTCCAATACGTTGGATGAACCACTTACCGATGTTGCGCCATAGTTCCCGTGCTTAGCCACTTTATAACCCGCACCTGCCACTGTAAAACAGCTACAGGTAGAGATATTAAACGTGTTCTTTCCATCACCACCTGTACCAACAATGTCAAGCGTATCAAACTCAGATAGATCCATTGGAATAGCAAGGTCCAGCAGGGCATTCCGAAAACCTATCACTTCATCGAGCTCAATGCTGCGCATCAGATACACAGAAATAAATGCTGCAATCTGAGAATCATTGTATTTTCCCGCAGCAATATTAGTCATCACTTCAGTAGCTTCCTGCCTGGTAAGCGATTGATGATTGAATAGTTGATTAAGTATTTGTTTCATATATTCAGAGGTAAAAGGTAAGCAGTAAGAAGTAAGCACTTGCTGAGAACCTTATATAATGTTTTTTATTCTATTAAACCAGTTAACTAATTGACCGATTGACTAAGCTTCCAACCAATTCTTCAGCATTTTTTCCCCGTCGGGAGTCAATACCGATTCAGGATGAAACTGAACGCCGCGTACATCGTAGGTTTTATGTGCCAAGGCCATAATCATACCTTCTTCATCAACTGCCGTAATGGTCAGGCATTCCGGCAAAGTTGATTTTTCTACAGCCCACGAATGGTAACGTCCCACTTCCAGTTGCTTTGACAGCCCATTGAACAATACATCTTCTGCCAACACATCCACCATTGAACTAATACCATGATGAACTTCAGCAAGATTAATTAACGTTCCTCCAAAGGCTTCGGCAATGGCCTGTTCACCCAGGCACACACCCAATATGCTTTTGGTGGGTGCATACGTCCGAATCACATCGAGCAAAATGCCCGACTCCGAAGGCACACCGGGACCCGGCGAAAGAATTATTTTATCAAAACGCGCTATATCTTCCAACGCTATCTGGTCGTTACGATACACTTCCAGATCGGTGTATCCCAACTTTTTGACTGTATGTACCAAATTATAGGTAAACGAGTCGTAATTATCAAAAACTAGTATTTTCATGTTATTTACTTACGTGTTATTTGCCCTTCGGGCGTTATTTACTTCATATTATTTAGCTAAGCCGTCGTTTACTTCGTGTTTTAATAACGCCCGAAGGGCTAATAACTATCAATAACGCGAAGCGAGTAACTCAATTTATTTCCCGGAAGCCACATCCACCGCTTTTTTCAGTGCAGCCAGTTTATTATTTACTTCCTGCATTTCACTTTCTTCGTCCGACTTGGCTACGACACCTGCACCTGCCTGATAGTAAAGTGTATTATTTTTACTGACAAATGAACGAATGGTGATAGCCTGATTCATACTCCCATCGAAACCAATATAGCCCAAGCAACCTCCATACGGTCCACGATCGTGCGGTTCAATCTGATCAATCAGCTGCATGGCTTTAATCTTCGGTGCACCCGACAGCGTTCCGGCCGGAAATGTATCGGCAAACAGTTTAATAATTTTCGTATCGGGTTTCAGCTTTCCGCTTACACTCGAAACCAGGTGCAACACGTGCGAGTAATATTGCACTTCGCGAAACACTTCCACCTTCACATGGTCGGTATTGCGACTCAAATCGTTGCGGGCCAAATCCACCAACATCACATGTTCTGCATTTTCTTTTTTATCAACACGCAACTTTTCGGCCAGTTGAAAATCCTTTTCATCATCACCCGTTCGTCGGAACGTGCCGGCAATAGGCTTGATAAAAGCTTTCTGCTTTTTAGCATCAACCACCAGATGTGCTTCCGGCGACGAACCGAAAATGCGGAAATCACCAAAGTTGAAGTAAAACAGGTATGGCGACGGATTCACCGAACGCAATGTACGGTAGAGCATAAAATCATCACCCTTATATTGTTGGTAAAACCGACGCGAAAGTACAATCTGGAAAACATTTCCTTTGAAACATTCTTCCTTACCACGTGCCACCATGCGCTTGTAATCCTCATTCGATATATCCGACTTTTCTTCGCCTACGGCCTGAAAATCATAAGTGGCAATATTATTGTTCAATAAAATTTCTTCCACATTGGCAATAGCCGACGTTTCACCGTCCTGCAGATTTTCAATAATCGTTAGTTCATTGTTGAAATGATTTACGGCAATGATGTATTTAAACAGCACATAATGCAAACCCGGCATACTTCCGGGAACTGTTTCGCGTGCTTTGAGTTTTACATCCTCGAAATACTGCACCGATTCGTAGGATGAATAACCAAACAGACCATTAATGCCTACCGGATTATCATTTTTCACCAGTTCTACCGATTTTAAGAACACATCAAACCGCTCGGCCACGGTTAGCTTGTCAGTTACCTGCGTTTCTATCCGGGTACCATCGGGATATTCTTCGGATATAAGAAACCGGTTTACCGAAATACCACCAATCGGGCAAAACCCGATATACGAATAGCTGTTTTCAATGCCATGATAATCGGAACTTTCAAGTAATACCGAATTGGTATACAAATCACGTATCTTGAGATAAATTCCTACTGGCGTCTGCAAATCGGCCAGCATTTTCTTTGAGTTGACGTATAATTTCATAATTCTTTATTTTATTGACATTTTATCTTCGGCGATATTTGCTTTAATCTGTATTACCAATAAATCATATCATCCGAAGGACTAATATCTATTAATATCGCGACCGAAGGGAGTAAATATCTATTTTTCAAAATATTTCACGTAAGTATCCATATCCTTATCTCCGCGTCCTGAAACCGTTAGAACAACAATTTCATTTGCTCCAAAATTTCCTTTTTCTTTTTTCAAAACAGCCAAAGCATGTGCCGATTCAATAGCAGGAATAATTCCTTCCAGGCGTGTAAGTTCAAAAGCAGCATCGAGCGCTTCATCATCATTCACCGCATGTACCTTTGTACGACCTATCTTAGCAAAAAATGCATGTGCCGGCCCGATTCCGGGATAATCCAATCCGGCTGAAATAGAATAAGGCTCGATAATTTGCCCATCTTCATCCTGAATAAGCAGCGTTTTGGCACCGTGAATAATTCCGATAGTTCCTAAACTAATTGTGGCTGCAGTTTCACCGGTTTCCACACCTAATCCGCCGGCTTCAGCTGATATGATTTTTACGCGATCATCATTCAGGTAATGATAATAAGTTCCCATAGCATTACTTCCACCTCCTACACACGCAATTAGATAATCGGGATAATCGCGACCCACCTGTTCCTGCAACTGCCATTTGATTTCCTCGCTAATAACCGACTGAAAAAAGCCAACCATATCGGGATAAGGATGTGCTCCCACTGTGGAACCGACGATATAAAACGAATCCGGATTAGAGCACCAATAACGGAAAGCCTCGTTGGTAGCATCCTTCAGCGTCATGTTTCCACTGGTTACAGACTCCACCGTGGCCCCTAACATGCGCATTTTCTGCACATTCAGGAATTGACGTTCCACATCCGTTTTGCCCATAAACACAATACATTCCAATCCCATCAACGCACAGGCCGTAGCGGTAGCCACGCCGTGTTGTCCGGCACCCGTTTCAGCAATAATGCGAGTTTTACCCATGCGTTTGGCAAGTAAAATCTGTCCGAGAGCATTATTTATCTTATGCGCTCCGGTATGATTCAAATCTTCACGCTTCAGGTAGATATTCGTTCCATATTCTGCCGATAAACGTGTTGCGAAATACAAGGGCGACGGACGCCCGACATAATCTTTCAACAATTTGTAATACTCAGCTTTGAAAGATGCATCGTCTTTGATGGCATAAAAAGCCTCTTTTAGCTTTTCAAAAGATCCGTGCAGAATTTCAGGAATGTATGCACCACCAAATTCTCCGTAATAACCGTTTTTGTCTATACCCCCAGCCCCTAAAGAGGAACTGAAATTAGTGTCGTTTTGTATACCTTTCTCGTTATTCATATATTTATATTTAAAACAATCTGTGCTATTTTAGTTTTCCTTTTGGGGGTTGAGGGAATAATGAAAAAAAGGCTTATCGTGAGTAACGACAAGCCTTTTTGTAATATCTTTTTATTCTGACAATTTACATAGGAGTACTGCTCACGATTTAGATATTCGTAAGTGCCACCACCAAAATTTATTTATTGTCAATATCGAGTTCATTTCCTTTTTGTTTGTTTTGAGAATGCAAAGATGATAAATTATTTTTATTTGCACAAGAAAATTGTCATTTTTCTAATATTTAACCTGCCAATAAATTATTTACGGGGGATATTGAGCCTTTGCTGAGCTTACAAGAGGTACCATAAATTAAATTTTTCAGACTCATTTACATGATTCTTTTATAACTCATTCGTAACATGTTATATAAATTTCATAATTTGCCGTAAGCTCTTTCGTTATTCAGTTTTTTTTCCGAACTTTGCGGACTTAAAAATACGAAACAATAAGGTAGTAATTTTAAGTAAAAACATAAACGTGAAAGATACAAAGTACATTTTCGTAACCGGTGGGGTTACTTCATCATTAGGTAAAGGCATCATCGCCGCTTCTCTGGCTAAATTACTACAAGCAAGGGGATTCAAAGTCACCAATCAGAAGTTAGATCCTTATATCAATGTTGATCCCGGAACGTTGAATCCATACGAACATGGCGAATGTTATGTAACAGTTGACGGACATGAAGCTGACTTGGATTTAGGGCATTACGAACGCTTTACGAACGTTGAGACACATCGGGCCAACAACATTACCACCGGTCGGATTTATCAAAACGTAATAAACAAAGAACGCCGTGGCGACTATTTGGGAAAAACTGTACAAATTATCCCTCACATCACCGATGAAATCAAAAGAAATATAAAATTACTGGGAAACAAGGGTGACTTTGACTTTGTAATTACTGAAATTGGTGGAACTGTTGGCGATATTGAATCATTGCCCTATATCGAAAGTGTGCGTCAGCTACGTTGGGAGTTAGGTAAAAATTGCTTAATCGTTCACCTGACTTATGTTCCCTATCTGGCAGCCGCCAAAGAACTGAAAACCAAGCCTACTCAACACTCGGTAAAGGCATTGCAGGAGCAAGGAGTACAGGCCGACATTTTAGTTCTTCGTACCGAACACACAATATCAATGGATATTCGTAAAAAGGTGGCTCTTTTCTGTAATGTAGAAACAAGTGCCGTTATGCAATCCATTGATGTTCCTACGATTTATCGTGTTCCACTGAACATGCAGGACGAAAAACTGGACGAAGTAGTACTAACAAAAATGGGCTACGATCTGGATAAAACTCCTAAAGCAGACATGGATAAATGGACAGCTTTCGTTGAGAAACTGGAGAATGCAACAGAAGAAGTGCATATTGCCATTGTAGGAAAATACGTACAACTACCTGACTCATACAAATCAATTATTGAATCATTGATACATGCCAGTGCCTATAATAACAAAAAACTAAAACTTGAACTAATTCTTTCGGACAAACTGAATGATCAGAATGTAGAAACCAAATTAGGTAAGATGGATGGAATTATTGTTGCGCCGGGCTTTGGACAGCGTGGTATGGAAGGTAAATTTGCTGCATTAAAATATACACGCGAACACAACATTCCAACTCTGGGAATCTGCATGGGTATGCAAACTATGTCTATCGAATTTGCAAGAGATGTATTGGGTTATGCTGATGCTAATAGTACCGAAATTGATCCGGATACTACACATAAGATTGTGGACATCATGGAAGAGCAAAAAGATATTCTGGATTTGGGTGGAAGTATGCGTTTGGGTGCCTACAAGTGTAAACTGAAAAAGGGATCGAAAGTGTATGACATTTATAAAAAAGAAAATATCAACGAGCGTCATCGTCATCGTTATGAGTTCAACAATGCATTCAAAGAAGATTTTGAAAAAGCAGGGATGATATGCAGTGGATTAAATGTTGAATCAAATTTAGTAGAAATTATTGAACTACAATCACACAAATGGTATATCGGAGTTCAGTTTCACCCCGAATATAGTAGTACAGTTGTAAATCCACACCCACTCTTTATCAGCTTCATGAAAGCTGCAATTGAGAAATAACAAGTTACTCGACTGCTTTACATCGAACAGACATACAAATAAAACAGAAAATTGGAAATTGATCATTTATGGATAAAAATACGATTATTGGATTTGTGCTAATTGCACTTATTTTTCTTGGATTTATGCAATTGACGAAACGTAGCGACAAAGAAATTGCCGCTGAAAAACGTTACAACGATTCAATTGCACTCGTACAACAAAACAAAACTGATGTTGCAGGAAAAATAGCAAACGGTGCAATCTCCAAAGATTCTCTGGCCATTAACGACTCAACAAGCGGTGCTGATGCATTTGGAGATTTCGGTGTTGCAACTAAAGGAGAAGAAAAATTTTATACAATCGAGAATGAACTTGTAAAAATCACGCTGAGCAACAAAGGAGCTAGAATTTATTCTGTCCAATTAAAAAAATACTCGAAACGTGACTCATTGAACAATGCTCATCCATTGATTTTATTTAATGACAAAGAAAGTAATATGAGTTTCACTTTTGTTACCAATAATAACAGAGTAGTAAACAGTTCTAATTTATTTTTCGAACCTGTCTCTGGCATTACAAAAGACTCTCAGGGAAACCAAACACTTATCCTGCGACTTAAAACAGCTGGACAAGCTTATCTGGATTTTGCATATACATTACCTGCCAATAATTATATGCTAAGCTTTGGTCTGAAAGCTAATGGAATGAACACAGTTATGCCAGCCGGAACCAATTCACTGGATATGGCATGGTCTTCAAAAGTTCGTCAGCAGGAAAAAGGAAGAAAATTCGAAGACCGATATTCAGCCATTCATTATAAATATGTAGCAGATGATGTTGAAGGTTTGAGCGAGAGTAAAAATGACGAGAAAAAACTAACCAACAAAGTAAAATGGATTGCATTTAAAGATCAGTTCTTCAGCAGCATTTTAATTGCCAATGATGCATTGAATTCTACGTCCCTGAAGAGTACTTTAGAGGCAGAAAACTCAGGTTATTTGAAATCATACAATGCAGATATGTCGGTAGCTTTTGATCCAACCGGCAAAGTTCCAACAACTTTCCGTTGGTTTTTCGGACCTAATCAGTATAAAGTCCTTTCGGCATTCGATAAAGAAACTAAAGCAAGCGATGATTTGTCATTGAATAAATTGATTCCACTTGGCTGGGGTATCTTCGGGTGGGTAAACCGATTTGCTATCATTCCAATGTTCAACCTGTTCAGTGGTTTCATGACCAATTTTGGTTTGATCATTTTGTTGATGACCGTGGCCATTAAACTGGTGTTATTCCCATTAACGTACAAATCGTATATTTCAAGTGCCAAAATGCGGGTACTGAAACCTGAGATTGATGAAATAAACGCACGCATTCCAGCCGATAAAGCTGCCGAACGTCAAAAAGCAACCATGGAGCTGTATGGCAAAGTGGGTGTAAGTCCGATGAGTGGGTGTCTTCCCACATTGCTGCAAATGCCGATTCTGTTTGCGATGTTCAGCTTCTTCCCGGCTTCTATTGAGTTGCGTCAGCAAAGCTTTTTGTGGGCTACCGATTTATCAGCTTACGATTCAATCATGCAACTCCCATTCACAGTGCCTTTCGGCTTTGGAAGTCACATCAGTTTGTTCTGTTTGTTGATGACAGCTACCAATATTGTTTTCACTAAACTTAATATGGCCAATACAGCAACAAATGACCAACCAGGTGGAGCCATGATGAAATGGATGATGTATCTGATGCCGTTGATGTTCTTATTTATGTTTAATAACTACGCTTCGGGTTTGAGTTATTATTATTTCATCTCAACCTTGATTTCTATCGGTCAGACTTATGCCATCCGTGCAACTGTTGATGAGAAAAAGCTGTTGGCTGAACTACATGCCAAACGAAACAGCAACAGCAAGAAACCCGCCAAAAAGAATGGTTTTATGGAGCGATTGGAAAAAATGCAACGCGAACAACAAAAAACGGTTCAGAAGCGTAAATAAGTAATTTCAAACTCATTTAAAAGCGCAATATGCAAATTTACATTTTGCGTTTGCGCTTTTTTATTATTCGTATTTTTAAACTGAAAAACAAAGATGAAAACAAGGCTTGTCCTTTCAACCTGCATTCTGGGACTTTCAATTTTTCTGAGTTCATGCAGCAAAAGCAATCGATTTAAAATCGACACAACAAAAAACCGCGTAGAAGTAAAGATTCACAGGTTTGATAAAGATATGCTATCGCTGGACACAGCAAATATGAAAGCCGGATTGAAAAAGTTGTATGCAGCATATCCGGAATTTTTGTCTGCTTTTGCCACTAACATTCTTGACACGACTGCTACCGATACGCAGGCTATAAGTCATTTATTTTACAAATATCTAACTGATAAAACTTTTGCTCCGGTTAATAAAAAAACTCTGCAGACATTTCAGGATGTTTCGGATATCGAAAAACAGGTGTCGGATGCATATACCTATATTCATCATTATTTCCCGGAAGTAAAACTACCGGAAATCTATTTTTATGTTTCCGGATTTAATCGTGCGGTGATGATGAATGATAAATTTATTGCAATCAGTACCGATCTTTATTTGGGAAGTAACTATCCGGCATACAAGGATTACACCTATGAATATATGCTGTACGATATGCGTAGAGAATGCGTTGCGACCGATTTAGTATCTACAACACTTTTCCGGATGTTTGTTATGAATAGTTCTCAATATCGCTTAATGGACAATATGTTGTTCCGCGGAAAAGTAATGTATCTGTTATCAGTAGTGATGCCAAATGAAAAACCGGAAAACCTGATGGGTTATACTCCGGAACAATGGAAATGGAGCAAAAAATATGAAAAAGAGATTTGGGCTGCCATTATTGATCAAAAAGATTTATTTTCAACCGACGTTCAACTTATCCGGAAATACATGAACGATGCACCTTTTACAGCACCTGTTTCGCAAGAATCGCCTGGTAGACTGGGAACATGGATTGGTTGGCAGATAGTAAAAAGCTATATGGAGAAAAACACCCAAATAAGCCTGACTGATTTGATGAAAGACAATAATTATCAGAAAATGCTTGAAGAGTCAGGTTACAAACCTTGATTCTTCATTTTAAATCATAAAAAAGACCTGTCCAATAAATCGAACAGGTCTGATTATTTTAGCGTAATCAATTAATCTTAGTTAACTGGGCTAATTGCTTCGGATGGACAAACATCGGCACATGTGCCACAATCGGTGCAAACATCAGCATCAATCACATAGATATCACCTTCTGAAATTGCTTCAACTGGACATTCGCTGATACATGATCCGCAAGCAATACAATCTTCTGAAATAACGTAAGCCATTTTTCTATAAATTTTTTTGTTAGTACTAATTAGTTCTGCAAAAGTATAACTTTTTCCAGTTCAAAAAAAACTTTTTATATGTTTTTTGAATCAAAACAAAAAAAAGCAAGTTCTTGTTCGCGAAAAGATTGCTTTTTTAGATGCATCAATCTGGTTAGTTAAATTTACAATTAATTTTTCAACTCTCCACCAGCACCCTCTATTTCAACAGGGATAATAAGTTAATGATTTAAATCATAGCTAGTTCGTGACATCAAAATCAGATGTTACATTTCTATTAAATTTAAATGAACATACGGTTACATTAAATAGTTTTAGTACATTTGCACTAATATAAAGATTAGAAATTTTTCTTAACCAATTGCATTTGAAACAATAAATAAAAGGCTATAAAGCAAACAACTAAATTCATAATTTACACAAAAAAAATCGTTATGAACAATTCATTTTTCAGCAAATTCACACCTAAAGAAACTAAATTCTTCCCAATTTTAAAGGAAATGACGGACGTTCTGCTAGTTGCTTCCGATTTAATAATCGAATGTGTTCAAAACAGCGACCATGAATCGGCTATTGAATACTACAAAAAGATTAAGGAACAAGAACGCAAAGGAGATGAGTTATCCGGTAGAATCTTTGACGAATTGAATACTACATTCATCACTCCATTTGATCGTGAAGATATTCACCATTTAGCTGACAGGCTGGACGATGTT
>JAATGT010000296.1 GCA_015654525.1 Bacteroidales bacterium | reverse complement strand
TTTAACATCCCCTTTAGGGGCTTGGGGCGGAAAATAGACTTTAATACCGTCCCTAAATCCCCTGAAGGGGACTTGAAATTACAACCGTATCGTCTAACGATTTTCTGAAAAATAGGACATTATTTAATTCCTATTACTTATTGATCATTAATCACTAATCTTTATTATAATAATTCTTTTCTTTTAGTGAGTATAGTTTCCTTGTCTTCGCTCGCATTCGTCTTTAATGTTTTCGGAGAACTTCTTAATTCTCCATTCGATAATGCTTTTATAGCGTTTCTTTGTTATAAAAATATTGAAAAACCAACCAAATTTTAGTTTGACATCAGCAACAAGCAGTTGCTCGCCTCCGTTTTGTGGAATTATTGTTATAGCTGCAACTCCGTTTTTAAGCAGAAAACTTGAATATATGATATCGACACTAACTTTTGTTTCTCCGCTTTTATAATTTTTCTTAGCGGCTATAGCATCTACTTTTACATCCTTGAAAGTGGTGAAATGTGGAACCAAAACATCGAAATGACCATGAGTGATTCCTGTTTTTTCGTCGAAATGGGAAGGCTTAACAACGAATATAAGTTCAGCGTTTTTTTTATCTTCTAATCCTAATCCTTTCAAAGCCCAGTTGAAAAGATTCTCCGGCGAATGATGAAAGTCGTTAATTAAATGATCTGTAACATTTCCCACTGTTTTGTTTGTCACCTTAAACGTAGTCTTATATTGAGAGATAAATTCTCCATTTTTATAGACCGTTGTAATAGTAGAGTCGGTACCTGCTGCCAGTGTAGGCGAAATCAACAAGCAAAATATTAATGATAAAAGAGTGTATATTTTCTTCATTTTAATTCCTTAGACAGTATACAAACAAACGAATCATAGTAAAGTTCGACAACCAACTTAAGCTGATTGCCGAACTTTTTCAGATAGATATATCGTTATATTACAAGTTTTTTTCAACCCATTTACGAGCATTGACAAACGCTTCCACCCACGGAGTAATCTGGTCGTTTGTTTTTCGTTCGGTAGGATAGTGAGCCCACTGCCACGGAAATATAGCACGTTCAGGATGTGGCATCATTGCTAAGTGACGACCGTCAGTTGAACAGATACCTGCTACTCCATAATCCGAACCATTCGGGTTCGCTGGATAACCGGAGTAAGTATATTTAGCAATAATATTGTATTTGTTTTCCTCACTCGGCAAATAAAATTTTCCTTCACCGTGAGCTACCCATACACCTAATTTACTTCCGCTTAGTGAGGCTAACATCACTGAGTTATTTTCAGGGATAGTTAAGCCTATGAAACCTGATTCGAACTTATGCGAATCATTGTGTTTCATGCGTGGTTTCACGTCGTGATCAGGGTTTATCAATCCAAGTTCTATCATCAGCTGGCAACCATTACAAATACCCAAACTCAGGGTGTCGGTACGTTTATAGAAATTATCAAGAGCCAGTTTGGCCTTTTCATTATATAAGAAACCACCAGCCCAGCCTTTAGCAGAACCCAGCACATCGGAGTTGGAAAATCCACCGCAGAATACAATCATGTTTACATCTTCCAGTGTTTCACGTCCGGTTGCAAGGTCAGTCATGTGAACGTCTTTTACATCGAACCCAGCCAAATAAAGAGCATAAGCCATTTCGCGGTCTCCGTTGGTTCCCTTGTCGCGGATGATAGCAGCACGGATGCCACTTGTTGTCCGGTCCTGCGACAAGCCAAACTGAGAAAACTTACCGTTAAATGATTTATTAAAATCAAATTCCAATGGTTGGTTCTTATAGTTGCTAAAACGAGCCGAAGCACAGACTTCGCCGCTTTGTTTACGATCAAGCAGGTAAGATGAACGGAACCAAATGTCACGTAATTCATTAATAGAGAAAGTATATGAGATACTCTTTTTATGAATTTCCAAACGACGTTCTTTGATCGGTTCACCAATACGGGCAAAACCGACGCCATTGGCTTCCAGTAATTTTTCAACCGTTCTTTTTTCTTTCACCTGAATCAATACACCCGGATTTTCGGCAAAAAGAATATTTATCAGTGAGCTTTCGGCTATGCCGTCAAGTTTTACACTTAAACCACCTTGCGTATTAGCGAAATTCATTTCGAGCAAGGCAGTCAACATACCACCTTCCGATATGTCATGTCCAGCCAGAATTAAGTCTTTCCCAATTAACTCTTGAATACTGTCGAAAGCAGCTTTAAAATATTCGGCATCCTGTACGGTTGGAACCTCATCGCCCAATTTATTGAGTGTTTGTGCCAGCACTGAACCACCCAGTTTGTGCTTGTCGAAAGAAAAATCAATATAATAAACGGCCGTTCTTGAATCGTTTACCAGTACAGGACTGATTGTTTTCTTTACGTCGGACACTTCGGCTCCAGCCGAGATGATAACAGTGCCGGGTGCAAATACTTTTTCGTCGCCATATTTCTGAGTCATAGATAGACTGTCCTTTCCGGTCGGAATATTGATCCCTAATGAACAGGCAAAGTCGCTACAAGCCTCTACTGCTTTATACAAACGGGCATCTTCCCCCGGATTTTTACAAGGCCACATCCAGTTGGCACTCAGTGAAACGCTGTCCAAACCGTCTGTCAACGGTGCCCAAACGATATTCGTCAGAGCTTCAGCAATAGCCAGTACCGAACCAGCTTCAGGATTTACCAATGCAGCCAGCGGGGCATGACCAATGGAAGTTGCAATTCCCACATTTCCGCGATAATCCAATGCTACAACACCCAGATCGTTTAATGGAAGTTGAATCTCACCGGCACATTGTTGACGGGCAATCTTTCCGGTAATAGAGCGGTCTACTTTATTTGTCAACCAATCTTTACAAGCTACGGATTCAACCTGTAACACATTTTGAATATAGTCGAGTAATTTTTCTTCGCTGATTTCAACAGGAGCAAATTTTTCTTCGATGGTAGTATCGGTCATAATGGTACGAGGAGGTTTTCCGATCATATCATCCAAACGCAAATCAATAGGCTTTTTACCGTCGGCTTGTTCGAATACAAACTTCATGTCGCCGGTAGTTTCACCTACTACATACATCGGAGCACGTTCGCGTTCGGCAATGCGACTTACGCCGTCAATATCCTTCGCGTTGATAACCATTCCCATACGTTCCTGGCTTTCGTTACCCACAATTTCTTTGGCACTTAAAGTAGGATCACCCACAGGTAATGCGGATACATCAATTTTCCCTCCGGTAGTTTCAACTAATTCAGACAGACAGTTTAGATGACCACCTGCACCGTGGTCGTGAATAGATACAATTGGGTTTATAATGGCTTCGGCCAATGTCCGGATCACGTTCGAAACACGTTTTTGCATTTCCGGGTTAGCACGTTGTACGGCATTTAATTCGATCGCATTGTCATAAACACCCGTTTCTACAGAAGAAACAGCGCCACCACCCATACCGATGCGGTAGTTGTCGCCACCCATTACCACTACTTTTTCACCTACACCCACGTTGCCTTTCAGGGCATCGCGCATGGTTCCGAATCCAACACCTCCGGCCAACATGATTACTTTATCATATCCGTATTTTTTGTTGTTTTCTTCGTGTTCGAAAGTCAGTAACGAACCGCAAATAAGCGGTTGTCCGAATTTGTTTCCAAAATCTGAAGCTCCGTTGGAAGCTTTAATTAAAATTTGTTCCGGAGTTTGGTACAACCATTTTCGTGGATTAATTGTATTTTCCCAATTGCGTGCATTATCGTTCCGTGCATACGAAGTCATGTAAACGGCAGTTCCAGCAATGGGTAAACTGGCTTTTCCTCCGCCAAGACGGTCACGAATTTCACCACCTGTTCCGGTAGCAGCACCATTGAATGGTTCAACGGTAGTCGGGAAGTTATGTGTTTCTGCTTTTAATGAAATAACTGATTCTATTTCTGAAGTCTGGAAAAAATCGGGTTTGTCACCGCTTGCTGGTGCAAATTGTTCTATTTTAGGTCCGGCATTGAAAGCCACATTGTCTTTGTAAGCCGAAACGAGTTTGTTTGGATTTTCTTCCTATGTTTTACGAATCAATTTGAATAAGGACAGTTCTTTTTCTTCGCCGTCGATGATAAACTGACCGTTGAATATTTTATGGCGGCAGTGTTCTGAGTTTACTTGTGAGAATCCAAAAACTTCACTGTCGGTGAGTTTACGACCTATTTTCTCACTGATTCCGTTCAGGTATTCCACTTCGTCGGAGCTTAGTGCTAATCCTTCCTGAGCACTATATGCAGCAATATCTTCAATTTCTAAGATTGGTTCCGGTTGTTTGTTTACCGTGAATATTTCCTGATTCAATCCGGTATAAATCCGCTGAAGCATCGGATCATATTCCAAACCTCCTTTTACGGATGGAGTTTGAGAAACAACCTGATATTCTTCTATGCGAATAATGCCGGAAATTCCCATATTTTGAGTGATTTCAACGGCATTAGTACTCCAGGGGGTAATCATTTCACGGCGCGGGCCGACGTAATTACCTTCGACTGTTGAAGATTCAAGTAACATAGCTTCACTGAAAAGCCATTCCAACTTATGGACATCGTCAACTTTGAGTGGTTGAGCAGATTGGACAGCATAGATGTGTTGGGCGGGAGTTCGGAAAAATAGAATCATAATTTATTTGAAGTAATGATGTTTCTGAATGGATGAATGTAAAATGCAGATTTGTTGAATATTGTGTTTCAAAATACTGCTTTCCCAATTTGCGTACAAAGATAGGCAATTTAAATTGCCTGTGAAACACTTATGTAGCCAAATAAAGAAATAACTGATCTTAAATAGTCGGTCAAAAAGACTGACTGAATTCTTCGGCATTTGGTTGAAAATATTTTTATTTTCCATCGTTCAATAAACAAAGTGTAAGACTTGTTGTTGTAGTTCAGAAAATTATAAACTGCTGAAAAATTATCGGAGTAATAGATTATAGAAATGTTAGAAAACAGAATAGACAAGAAGATATTAAAAGAAAAGCTTTACCAGGAGACATTTGAGCGTTCAACAATTTCGTTTTACAAATATTTTCCCATTCAATACCCGCAGGAATTCAGAAATGAATTGTATCGGGTCTGGAGTGAGATGAATTGTTTTGGACGGATTTATGTGGCGCACGAAGGTATCAATGCGCAAATGAGTGTTCCCGAACAGACAATGGATTCATTTTTGAATCATTTGTATTCCATCCCTGAATTAAATCAGGTGCCCATAAAACGTGCAATTGAGGACGATGGAAAATCATTTTATAAACTGACTATCAAAGTTCGCCCCAAGATAGTGGCCGATGGACTTGAAGACAATAGCTACGATTTATCGCAGATAGGCGAACATCTTTCGGCTATCGATTTTCACGAAGCTATCAATGATCCTGATACCATTGTGGTGGATATGCGAAATCATTACGAAAGCGAAATCGGTCATTTCGAAAAAGCTTATTGCCCCGATGCCGATACTTTCAAAGAAGCTATACAGATAGTGGTGGATAAGTTTAGCCCCGAAAAAGATAAACGATTTTTGCTATACTGTACGGGTGGGATTCGCTGTGAAAAAGCAAGCTCATATCTCATTCATAATGGATTCAGCAATGTGGCGCAGTTGCATGGCGGTATTATAGAGTATGCTCAGCAAATAAAACAGTTACAGCTTCCTTCCAAATTCTATGGTAAGAATTTTGTGTTCGATGAGCGCTTGGGCGAATCTATCGACGGACAGGTTATTTCCTTCTGTCATCAGTGTGGCAAACCTGCTGATACGCATACCAATTGTGCAAATTCGGATTGTCACCTGCTTTTTATTCAATGCGAAGAATGCCGGGCGAAGTACGAAGGCTGTTGCAGCGATGAGTGTCGGGAGATTACTCACCTGTTGCTTGATGAACGCCGAAAGGTTCGTCAGCAACATGCAGCTAAATATGCCGAAAGTAAAATTTTTAAAAGCCGGTTGCGACCTGCTTTGCAAAACAAGATTGTCAATGACTAATTTCTGGAAACAATTATCCAAACCCATCGTGGCACTGGCTCCTATGGAGGACGTAACGGATACGGTTTTTCGGGAAGTAATTCGTTCCGTATCCGACCCTGCAGCACTTCAGGTGCTTTTTACCGAATTTACCTCTACGGATGGTTTGTGCAACAAAATAGGTCGGCGGAATGTCAGTAGTCGTTTGTTGGTGAGTGATACAGAACGCCACTGGATCGAAAGAACACAAACCAAACTGGTAGCGCAAATATGGGGTTCGGATCCGGATAAATTCTTCAGAAGTGCACAGCTCATTTCTGAAATCTATCAGTTCGATGGCATTGATATCAATATGGGTTGTCCTGTAAAGAAGGTGGTAAAAAGTAAAAGTTGCTCGGCATTGATAAATGATCCGATGTTGGCAAAAGAAATTATTCTGGCTACAAAAGAAGCTACACAGCTACCTGTAAGTGTAAAAACCCGGATAGGTTTTAATCAGATTATTACCGAAAAATGGATCGGTGAATTACTCGATGTGAATCCTGCTGCCATTACTGTTCACGGAAGAACTCAAAGCATGCTTTCGACAGGAAAGGCTCTGTGGTCGGAAATAGCCAAAGCGGTACAGTTGCGTAACGACCGTAAATCGGATACTTTAATACTGGGTAATGGGGATGTGGATAGTTATGTCATGGCTATGGACTATGTAGATCGGTTTGGTGTGGATGGTGTGATGGTAGGAACTGGAATTTTTAAAAACCCATGGATGTTTAACCAACTACAATCTGAAGTATCGATGGATATGCGCGTAAATTTATTGAAAACCCATATTCGGTTATACAATGAAGTATGGGATGAAACCCAGAATTTTAATGTGTTGAAACGGTTCTTTAAAATTTATGTAAATGGATTTAACGGTGCTGCCGAATGGCGCGATAAACTGATGGTATGCAAAAATTGTATGGAAGCGTTGCAGGTAGTTGGTCTGTTGGAGGAAAGAAAGATGGAATACTCCCGGATTAGCCACTAACAATAGAAATAGATGGGCAGAATGGTTGAAAACTTAATTTTTGAACACAAAATAACGCAAATCTTCGCAAATAATACAACTGTCTATACTTCAATCTGTAAAAATGAAATTAGAGTTGTGTAAATTTGCATTTTTTGTGTAGTTTGTGTCCAATTAAATTTTCAGGAAATTGCGTTTTGTTTGACCGCAAATAATTATTTACCGTAAATCCATTTGTGTAATTCTCCAAAATGATGTTGATACATTTTGTAGCTATCGTTCAAAATAGTCATGGCAGTATCTTTGTCGAAAAACTTTTCAACTACCACAGTCTTATTTTCCAGCTTTTTATAGTCTTCGAAGAAGTTCATTGTTTCCGTAATCATGTGAGGCGGAAGTTCCGAAATATCATTATAGTGATTTACACTTGGATCACCTGCTGCTACAGCAATGATTTTATCATCCGCTTCACCATTATCTAACATCCGCATTACACCAATCACTTTTGCTTCGACAATACAAAGCGGAACAAACTCTATCTGAGATAATATCAGGATATCAAGTGGATCATGATCATCACAATAGCTCTGTGGAATAAATCCATAATTGTGAGGATAATATACGGAGGAATACAAAACACGATCAAGACGTAGTAAACCGCTTTCTTTATCTAGCTCATACTTTGCATGGGTTCCTTTAGGAATTTCGATGATGCCTTTTACTACATCGGGTAAATCGGTAAGAGGTGAAACCTGATGCCAGGGGTTAAAGTTATTTCGCATTTGTTTCTGTTTTTTAATTTGAATTCGTTTTTTTAGCGTGCAAATGTATAAAAATAAAATTCACGTACAATATGAAAGTGTTATTTGTTTTTTTTAATGTTCAGTAAAGTTTCCAGATAATGCTTTTCAATGCCATATAGTTTTTTGATTGCTGCTATACTATTTAATATCGTCTGTTTATCCGGACTTGAATTCTGAATTTTCCGACCCACTATCATTACATTTTTGGGTGTATGTTCAAGCGAAATGAATTCAAAAACATTGGTTTTGTAACCGTAAGCTTCGAGAATCATAGCACGAATACTGTCGGTAATAATTTCAGCCTGCCGTTCTTTTAAAATTCCAAAACGTGTAATGTTAATTAGCTCGTTATCTACATTCATGGCTTTTCTTATTTGTTTATGGCAGCAGGGAGCACAAACAATCAATTCGGCTTCGGAACTGATGCCACGGTAAATAGCATCGTCGGTAGCAGTATCGCAGGCGTGCAGGGCTATGAGTATATCTATTTTATCTAATTCAGTTTTTTCAATTGTTCCTTTTACAAAATTCAGCCCATCAAAACCTGCCTGGCGGGCAATGCTATTGCAGGTCCATACCAGATCTTCACGAAACTCAACACCCGTCATCCGGATGTTTTGCCTTAAATTATTACTTATATAATCATATAAAGCAAAGGTCAGATAACCTTTTCCTGAACCCATATCCACGATATGATAGTCGTCTGTAAGTTCCAATTCATTCAGAGTAGGAACCAAAAGCTCTATATACTGGTTGATTTGTTTATACTTATCACTCATTTCACGCCGAACTTCCCAGTTGACGTTTGTAATTCCCAATTCACGGAGATAGATATTTTCAAGTGTATTTATCAGGCGTTCTTTTATTTTGTCGTGAGTAAAAGTGAGTGAGGCAGGTGAGTTGTTTTCGGTTGTTTTTAATTTTACTTTTCCGTTGGGCAATATCATTAGGTTCACTTGCGTAGTTTTCGAGAGAAGTTCAGCATTTATAAAATCAGTTTCCAATGCTTTGGCAACAAGATCTATTCCTTCGGCTATTTCAAAGTTTTTGGTTATATCCCGGGTGTTGTGGCGGTAAACAAAATTTAAACAATATCCTTTTTTTAGCTCTACAGCTGTAATAATCAGCTTTTTTAAATCCGAAAATTTATCTCTTTTACCTGTAAGGGTGAGTTTTATTAATTCCTTATTGTTTATATAAGATTGAAGTTTATCAAAGAATATTTCGGTTTGTGTATTTGCCATACTATTTTTTTTGCAAAGATACTCTTTTTTTCTTCTTCCTTTTGAGACACTCTATTCAAATTGTACGTTGTTTATAAACTTACTTATAACCCGCATAGTTGTTTTTACGACTGTTGTGTTCCTACTTATCTTTTAAAAAATAAAAGTACGAAACAGCAAGTAAAGCCAGTGCCACTACTGCATTGACAGCAACTTTTATTCCATCACCACTCGAAAGATGCGCTATAATTGCCGATATGAACACAATGGCAAAACCACTGTAAGCAAATTCTTTGATTTTACGGGAAATCCATGGAAGTATCAGGGCTATAACTCCTAGAATCTTAGCTACTCCCAGCTCAACTCTGAAATAATCGGGAAAACCCAAATGCTGAAATCCCGTTTTTGCCATAGGGCTTGTAAAATAGGAGTAGGCAGCAAAAAGCATCATGGCCGAAATAAGTGATGTGCTAACCCAATATATAATTTTTCCGGTTTTCATTGATAGTCGTTGTTTATCGTGCTGATTAAAGAATCTGTGCTGCGTGGTTTTTGGTATTTACCTCTTTCGGTAACAAAATACGGGTGATAGTTCCGGTTTCGTCCAATAGAAAAGTGGTACGGAACATACCCATGTATTGTCGCCCATACATCGATTTTTCACCCCAGGTGCCAAAAGCTTCCGATAGGCTTTTGTCGGTGTCGGCAATAAGATTAAAAGGTAGGTTTTGTTTGGCAATAAATTTCTGATGTGATGCGGCACTGTCGGCACTTACACCCAGTACTTCGTAACCGGCTTTGCGTAAATCGTCGTAGCCATCGCGTAAACTGCAAGCCTGAGCAGTACAGCCCAGTGTGCTATCTTTCGGGTAAAAGTATAATACCACTTTTTTACCTGCAAAATCAGCCAGTTTAATTTCTTTTCCATCCTGATTTACTCCCAATATGGCCGGAGCTTTATCACCTACTTGTAATCCCATAATAATCTTGTTTAATAATTGTCGGCTCCCGGAACGGAACTGCCTGCTGAGCCAAAGTTTGAATTGTTTATAATAATATGTTTTCTATTTAACGCAGAAAGTGGGAAAGAGTTTATGAAGAGTGAGAATTTATGAAAAGTTGATAATAGAGGTCGGTAGTAGGAATAGCAGTCTACGTGGTTGATGTTGACTATATACGAAACATGGCAAAGTCTTAGATGCGGATAGTCGACTACTAGTTCTACAAATGTTTTCAACGACATGATCTTTTTTAGTTTCTATATTCTTCCATGCCGGAGTAGGTAAATGTGCAAGGTGTTATGCCGCGATTCAACAAAGAGTATCATGTTCACATTCACCCGGTATTTATTTATTATGATAATGCCGGTGGGTTCGGCTATGATCGCTGGGGGAATTACTTCCGGCAAAACTTCCGACGGCAGAAGTTCTTCTACGATCTGTCCGGTATCATTTGTTGTGTTTTTGTGGGTTATATCCGTGTCGCGCGGTACTATTGTTGGGTGTTTAGTGACCGGAGACACTATGGGAGTTGTTTGTTGGTCTGTTTTGATTTCCGTGGAAATAAAGTAACCAAAACAGATAATGGTAAAAAAACTTATGGCGGAATTTTGAATCTGTAGCTCTAAAATGCAGCACGGCTAAACTCTACTCCGTCTCGGTATAAATCAAAAAAATCCAACAAGAAATAGCTCCCACGGGAATGTAACTACTCAGAACATGCAGTTGGCGATGAATGATCCAACTGCCGCGACGAAAACAAGCGGGGCGTAGTCGCGAATAAATAAAATAGACTACACCATAGGTGCCTATATATAAGTCAGGTTGTTGGCATTTAAAATAAAGTTTTGTACGGGACCTGCTTTTTAATAATTTGTTGTGTTTGTCCAAAAAATAGCATATATTTGGTCTGTGTATAGTTCAAGTCTGAGCGAAGCGGAGACTTGGACTCATAATTAGGAAGTACTGATAAATCGGCATGTGCTATTTTTAACTTCAACTGTCAGTTTCTAAACGAACTTATTTTCAAGCTGAACTCTCTTTATTCGTTGACCGTTGGTTCGCTTCGCTAAACATCGGAACTAGAAAGAGTACAGGGAAACAAAAATTATTGCATCCGTTTGGCAACGGTGTGTCATTGATATATATTGCTTATGTCAATGATTAACTAGTTGTAATTAAAATGTTTACATGTAGATGAAACAAAAATTGAGATGTAAATGTTTTAAATGCAATACTGTGTACGATTAACATGCTGACTGTGCCAGCTGAGCAGATTATTAATTGATTTGGCAAAGCAATAATAAATAATAACAATAAAATTTGAGCAACAAATTTCAGAAGAAATAATAGCTAAGTAATAGGAATTAAATAATGTCCTATTTTTCAGAAAATCGTTAGACGATACGGTTGTAATTTCAAGTCCCCTTCAGAGGATTTAGGGGCGGTATTAAAGTCTATTTTCCACCCCAAGCCCCTAAAGGGGATGTTAAATAGTATCGTCTTTGAAAAATTAAAATGGTACATTATATTTATTCCATTACTTAATGTCGAATTTGACCTTAGTAACAAGATTTTAAATACATAAAAAAACAAAATAATTATGATTAAAAAGGGAGAACATATCGAAGAAGTTCCGGTTGAACTTCAACAACTACTGGATAAGGATAAAGTAGCAAATGACTTTTTTGAAACTTTGTCTAAATCGTACAAACAAGGATATTGCGATTGGGTTGGTTCTGCCAAACAAGAACAAACCCGACTGACAAGAGCCGAGAAAGCAATTGCAATGCTACAGAATAATCAGAAAACTTTAAAAATAATGTAATATGATGAATAGATATTTATTGACAACAATCACTTTTTTTGCATTGACATTTTCCTGCTTCGGACAGCAAAATGCTACATGGGAAAAATGGGATTGGCTTTTGGGACAATGGCAAGGATAAGGTAGTGGACAGCCTGGACAGGGTGGCGGCAGTTTTTCATTTGCCTTTGAGCTTGATAAAAAAATTATAGTAAGAAAAAGTCATTCGGAATATCCTGCAACGGGCAACAAACCTAAAATTGTCCATAATGACTTAATGGTTATTTATTTGGACTTTATAGGATGTCCTTCAAAAGCCATTTATTTTGACAATGAGGGACACACTATTAATTACACAATTAGTTATTCAGATAAAACAATTATTTTAGTAAGTGATAAAATTTCTGCTGTTCCAATATTTCGTTTAACCTATACTTTGATTGACAATAACACAATTGATACAAAATTTGAACTGTCGCAAGACGGAGAAAAATTTATGACTTATATTGAGGGTAAGAGTAGAAAGGGAAAATAGTTCAGCTACTAAAACTTGCTATTATATATGTGTGGAGTCTTGAACGGGTTTTGTATCTTTTTTTTAAAAAGTTTATTTGATAAACAAAGCTGCATAATTAGAAGTCTAAGCGAAACGGGGGCTTGGACTTATAATTATGAAGTATCTATAAATCGGCATGTGCCATTTTCAACTTCAACTATCAGTTTATAACCTGATTTATTTCTAGTACAGGTTATATTTTGCTAAACTTGAACTAAAGCTTGTTTTATTTTTTGTATTTGAATAAGAGAGAAAAATACCATTATAATTTTACCTGAATTATATCCTTTAGGTTGGTGGTGTATTTGGGAGATAGTTTTTCCTGATGCATTTTGTGCGTTCTTTTATCCATAGCAGCCAAACGTATTTTTGTTCCGTATTTATCATTCAGCCTATCCACAGCCTGCATCAGCCGGGCATGTTTTGGATCGCTGTTGAAAAACAAGGATGGCTGATATTCGTTATCGGGTACAAATTCCATAAGCACAACTCCGGCTCTTTTATAACCGATGTCTGTTTTGAAGATGATATCCAGACCCTGTACGGCAAAATTGACTATCTCAATGCTGGACGAAGTGGGGAAGGGCAGTTTTACCACAACGCTGTTGGCATATTGTGCATCTCCTTCCCGAAAGCGGCTCGACTGTATAAAAACTTCCACTTTGGTACAGAGCGAATGTTGTTGCCTTAGTTTTTGGGCGCAGCTTACGGCAAATGTGCATACCCGCTCTTTTACTTCATCGTATTTCCAGTATTCGTTTTCGAATGTACGGGTGGTGGCTATACTTTGTTTTAGTTCCACCGGTTCCATTTCCAATGTGGGTATACCATTCAATTCGTCCTGCAGGCGTGCTCCTACAATGGTCATGGTATTCATCACCAACGATCTGCTCAACAGGCTAAAGTCATAGGCTGTTTTTACCCCACGGGCATGTAGTTTCTTAGCATTGCGTCTACCAATACCCCAAACGTCTTCCACAGCTAACCATTTCAAGGCATTTATCCGTTTTTCTTCGGTGTCAATAACGTAACTTCCTCCCGTACGTTCGGTGAACTTCTTGGCAATGTTGTTGGCTACTTTAGCCAGGGCTTTGGTAGTACCAATACCCACCGACACGGGGATACCTGTCCACAGAAACACCTGTTTGCGCATCTTTAATCCATGTTCGCGCAAGTCCACAGGCATATTCGATAAATCCAGAAAACATTCGTCGATGCTGTATATTTCCTGAATAGGCGCATAATCCGAAAGGATAGTCATAACACGTTTACTCATATCGCCATACAGGGCAAAGTTAGCCGAGAAAACAGCCACACCCTGCCGTTCGAAAAGGTATCTGTATTCAAACGCCGGAGCACCCATAGGCACCCCCACCGCTTTAGCTTCGTTACTGCGTGCAATAACACAGCCATCGTTGTTCGACAGAATAACAACTGGTTTGCCCACAAGCGAAGGATTAAACACCCGCTCGCACGAAGCATAAAAGTTATTACAATCAATCAGTGCGTACATGTTATGATTAATGAAAAGTTATCTTCTGCCCTTCGTTTATAACGAGGGGCTTATGGTTTATTATTTCTAACAATAAAAACATCTTTCCGTTTAAAAACGGAAGACCAATTGCCCGCCTCGTTGCAAGCGAGGCGGAGGTGCGATTTACCACAAAAGGCACAAAAGATTCACAAAAGCAGATAAAGAAAATTTTAAGCTATGCATTGCATAAGTTTTCAAGAAAACAAAAGCTAAGTTTTTATTTCATAAAAACTTTTGTATGACTTTTGTGGTGTTCACTCCTGCTCTTCGTTTATAACGAGGGGTTTATGGTTTGTTGTTTCTGACAATAAAAAATAGAATTTCATTTCTTCCGTTTAAAAACGGAAGACCAATTACCCCCTCGTTTGCAAACGAGGGGGAGGTGGAAGTTTATCTTCAGGTTCATTTGTACCCCTGGCAAATGGTTCAAACAAGGGCGAACTATGAAATTAAGAATATATGGTGATATTGTATTAAAGACATAGTAGAGAATTTTAAATGACATACTGATAAACAACTAACAGAT